>JAUVYU010000259.1 GCA_030602935.1 Candidatus Bathyarchaeota archaeon
AGGCGACCGCCAGGAGCAGTACCTCAAGATGAGCCAGTTCTGGCCCACCGAGCCACCCGGCGACAAGATAGTCTCCCCCAACACCGTCTGGGATGCACCCTAACCAGATATCATAGTCGTCAGTTATCTCCGTAGCCCAGATAAGCGCGCATGAACCATTTTTAAAACTCCAATCCACAGTATGAGAACGAGATGGCCCCCAAGAAGCGCTTCATAGCCTACGACGCCTACAGGAAGCTGGCCGACGCCTACGCGGAGAAGGTCGACACCAAGCCCCACAACGCCTACCTGGAGATGCCCGCCGTCCTCTCCCTCCTCCCAGACGTCAGGGGGAAGAGGGTCCTCGACGCAGGCTGCGGCACAGGGAGGTACACCGAGTGGCTCCTCGAGCACGGAGCGGAGGTCGTCGGGTTCGACGCCAGCCCCCAGATGCTGGAGCACGCCAAGGAGAGGACAGGAGGAAGAGCGGAACTCCGCCTCCACGACCTCAACGAGCCCCTGGACTTCGTCGAAGACGACAGCGTGGACTTCGTCCTGGCCACCCTCGTCCTGGACTACGTGGAGGACTGGACCCCCGCCCTCAGGGAGTTCAGGCGGGTCCTGAGGGACGACGGCGCCATGGTCTTCAGCGTGAGCCACCCCACCATCGACTTCATCAAGGACTTTGGGATGAAGGACTACTGGAACGTCGAATTGACCGAGATCTGGTGGACGGGCTTCGGAGAACGCATCCTCATGCCCGGCTACCGCCGCCCCATCCAGGCCATTACCGAGCCCCTCCACGAGACCGGCTTCCTCATCGAACGACTCGTCGAGGCGAGGCCGACCCCGGAGTACAAGGATGCGGACCCGGAGGGATACGAAGACGTCGCTTGGAGACCTAGCTTCATCTGCATTAGGGCTATCCCGGGCTAGAGACAGTCCCCGTACCAGTGAAAACAAACCCCGACCACCCCAGGGACGCGAAGCCGTCACCCTTAAATCGCTCAGAAGCTGAGACAGGCCCATGAAGCTCCTCGAAGCCACAGACGAGAACATCCGCAAAACAGCAGCAATCGTAAGACTAGGGGGCCTGGTCGTCTACCCCACGGAGACAGTCTACGGCCTCGGCTGCGCCCCCCACATACTCGAAGCCGCCGAGAAGCTCTGCAAGCTCAAGGGACGCTCCGACAAATCCCTCCCCCTCATCTGCCACAGCATAGAGTTCGCCTCCAAGATCGTCGAGCTCAACCCAGCCGCCGAGAGGCTCGCGGAACGCTTCTGGCCGGGCCCCCTCACCCTCGTCCTCCTCACCAAGCAGGAGTACTCCCGATGGGTCACCCACGGGGCCCTCACCCTCGCCGTCCGCGTCCCAGGCCACCCCATCTCCAGGGAGCTCGCAAGGCGCTCAGGCGGAGTCATCGTCAACACGAGCGCCAATAAAGCGGGGGAACCCCCAGCCACGACTGCTCAGGAGGCAGCCGACGCCTTGGGCGACGGGGTCAACATCATACTCGACGACGGACCGTCCCCCGGCGAGAAGCCCTCAACAATCCTGGACATCAGCGGGGAACAGGCCTGGATACTCAGAGCGGGACCCGTGTCAGCCGAGCAGATAAAGGACGCCCTCAGCCTCTAGAGACGCCAGTCCTTGGGCACGAGCTTCGCGACGCATTTATCCACGGGCACCCCCACGGAGCGCGCCACAGGTTCACACTTCGTCCTGAAGAGGTAAAGGATCGGACAGGGCGCGGGCACCTCGGTGAGGGTCTCCCAGTTCGCCATCCCCTTGGAGAATATCACGTCCGCACCGTGGAACGCACCCAGGAACTCCTCTGACGACTCGTCCAGCTTCACCCCGATGGCGTCCGTCCCAGTCGTGATGACCGCGTCGGCCTCCTCGGTCATCCCCACCGCCACCGCGTCCTCCATCAGCGCATCGTTCAGGCTGGGACCGCCCTTGACAGCCACAGTCACCCTGCACCCCAGCCCCCGGAGCTCCCTCACGACCAACCTATCGAACGCGATCTCACCAGCGTTATCGGTCAGGAACAGAATCTCCGACCCAGAGCCCAGGAGACCCTTCAACGTATCTGTGTCGTCCACGTAGAACCCCTCATCCAGCAGCCCCAAGGCCTCACCTATGTCGCTGCTATGCCCCGGCACGTCGTACTCGATAACATTCCCGAGGCAGGAGACAAGACACGCCGTCCTAAAACGATCATCAGGGGCAGCCGCATCGACAAGCGCCTCCATCTCAGGGAGAAGCTTCAGAGCACTCTCGTCAGCCCGCCGTTTCAGGTCCGCGTAGGCGTCCGGGCAGCCCGTGATGCGCTTGATCAGCCGGTCCCGCTCGATCCCCAGTATCGAAGGAATAACATCGGGGCTGAAGCCCTCGCCCATGAGCTTCAGGAGGGCTTCCACGGCCCGCATACGCACATCCTCGTCGTCCGTCGAGCGTAGAACTATGTTGTACCCCCTGTGGAGGAGGCAGTAGCCGCAGCGGGAACCAACTTTCATTGTAGACACTCAGTCGCTAGGAGAGACGAGGATATAAAAAACC
>JAUVYU010000202.1 GCA_030602935.1 Candidatus Bathyarchaeota archaeon
GGTCCTCTTCGCGCGAAAAATAAGGGAGAAGGGTAAGATGCAGGACCTGAAGATAGTTGTGAAGGAAATAAAGGGCTTCTGTGACACCATCGAGGTCGGAGACTACTTCATCGTCAGGGGAGGGAGGATAAGCATCCCCGAGGGCCACTTTTGTTACTGGGCCCTCAACAGCATCATCCCCCTCCTGCCAGCGAAGCAGAGGAAGCTCGACGAGCCGAATGACTGGATGTCCAGGACGTGGCTCGTGGAGTGTCCTGACCCCAACGGACAGGTGATCATGGAGATAGTCCCCATAGACCCCGAGTGAAAACGGGATCTAACCCTATTTTATAAACCCCCTTTTTATGAACGAAGGCTTCACTAGAGTCCGTTCACCCAGTCGTAGAACTCCTGTGTGCTACCGAACTCGACGCAGGTGTCCCTGTCGAACACGCTGGTGACCTTCATGTTGGCCTCCCCCCAGTCGTTGAACCAGTTCGGGATGGTGTACTCGGCGGGATGTTCCAGGAGGCTCCGTATCTCCTTCCCGGTGTAGTAACCGCTCTCCGGGTCCAGGATCGTTGTCCTGCCACCGCTAACCCTCATTGCAGCTGAGCGCATCGACGTGTCAGAGCTGGCGCGGATAACCCAGTAACCGGTCTCCCCATCATACGCCTCCAGCATGCTTGCGAGGAGGACGGCCTGGTCTTCGTCGTCCCCCCGTCCCTCGGCCAGCGTCTCGTTGGGGTACCTATATGTCTCGCTTAACCATTGAGGGCTCACCGAGGCATCCTCCGAGAGCACGGGGTGGGGGGAGTCATACGTGTAATCTATGTGGGCTTCAACCCAGTCGTAGAGGTCTCTGATGTCGTTCCACTTCACCATCTCGGATTTCCCATCGCCCGTAGAGATCGTGACATCCAATGTGGCGCTCACCACCGCCGCGTTCCCGGGGGTGATCATGCGCCCCTTGAGGGCTCCCAGCCCCGCCCGCGCGTTGATCTCACCCACGATGTCCAGGTAGTTGTCGCGATGCTCCTGGTACTCCGTTTCGAGGCTCGACTTGTCCGCCTCGAGTGAGTCGTAGGCAGCCTGGTTGTCCCTGTAGTTGTCCCAGAGGCTGTCATAGTCGCTCTGGAGCTCTAGCAGCTCTTCCGAGGTCTCCCCGTGCTCGCTCTCAAGGGCCGTGAAGTCGCTGAGGACCACCGCGTAGCTCTCATCCGTCTCGTTCTTCTCCACCATGAAGTCTTCGTATGTCTGCTGGAGCCTGTCATGTTCGTTGGTCAGTGCGGTGTGCTCCATCTTCAGCTCGTTCAGGTCGTCGATGAGCGCGATGTTGGCGTTCAGCTGCTCGCTGTACTCGTCGTAGATCACGTCGATAGATCCAGGGAACTTCCCCGTCAGTCCCTGCATCGTCACTGCTATGTAGACTCCCTCAACTGTGGCTATGGAGGTGAGAACGATGATAGCCGCAAGTATCTTACGGTCCATTAATGAGACCCATCCAGTGAACGATAAATTGGTTATGAAGGATTAAACCAGACTGAGAACGTAGTTTACTAAGAAGAACCTCAACCTAATGACCTCATCGGCGCCGAAGTAGCGGGAGCGCGCACAAGACCACGAAAAGGACAGGTTTAGGCTTGGGATTCACCTACTGCAGGCAGACCATCAACGAGCACATAAAGCCGTTGGGGGTCACCTCAATGGGTGGAGAGGAAACCTTCCTCGCAATAACCCCTCCCCTCAGAAATGCGGCACAAAACGGAAAAGAAGAGGGTTAGATTAACTCCTCACCCATCTTCCGAAGATGGGATACATGCAGCAGATCACCTCTATGAACGCCGGCCTACCTGCCTCGTTCTCTCTCAACGCCCTCTTCAGTGCGGGCGCCACCTCATCAGGGTCATCGATCCTCTCGGAGTGGATGCCTAAGCCCTCCACGGACTTCGCCGTGCTCTGCCTCTCCGAGGTCGTCACCTTGTATGTGTGCGGGGAGTGGCCGGGCCCCCAGAAGCCAGGGCCGTATCCGCTGAACCCCGAGTTGTTGATGTGGACAGTCGTGACCCCCATCCCGTTCCTCATGAGGGCCTCGTAGTTGCCCAGCTGGTAGCCGACGCCGGCGTCGCCCGTTACGCTCACCACCTGCCTCTCGGGGAAGGCCAGCTTCGCGCCCATGGCGGCTCCGAGACCGAAGCCCAGGGTGGTGACGTTTCCCCAGCCCATGAAGCCGTGGGGGATGAGGGCCTCGTAGACGGTGCTCAGCTGGTCACGGGTGCCCCCTGACTCGTGGGTTACGAAGGAGTTCCTCCTGTCCAGTACCTCCATCAGCTCCCCGTAGACCCTGTAGGGGTTGATGGGGGACTCGTCCGAGGAGAGGAGCGGTCCATACTTCTCCTTCTTCGCTTTGTTCGCCTCCTCCAATTCCTCCATGAGCCCCTCCCTGTCGCCGGGCAGTCCCCTACTCATCACCCCGTCTATGAGCTGCTTGAGCACCAGCTTGGCGTCCCCGAGGATGGCGTGATCCGTCCAGTAGCTCCTGTTAATGTCGGCCTCGTCCACGGTGCAGTGGATGATTGTCTTACCCCCTGGATCCGGGATCACGTGGCCGAAGTGCCCGGGGGAGAAGCCGCACCCGATCGCGAATATGAGGTCGGCCTTGTGGAGGAACCTCTCCGCTGGGGCGCCCCTGACGCCCAGTGAGAGGGGATGGTTCTCTGGGAAGCAGCTCTTCCCCTTGAGGGTCGTGAGCACCGGAGCCTGGACCAACCCTGCGAACTTCAGCAGCTCGTCGCATGCGTCCGCGTAGAAGACGCCCTGGCCAGCGTAGATGATGGGGGTCCTCGCTGAGAGGATAGCCCTGACCGTGACCTCTATGTCCCTGGCGTCGCCCTGAGACCTCCAACCCTTCACCGGAGTGTACGGGTGCTCCTCTTCGTCATACTCCCCGAGTCCCCTGGGGAGCTGGAGGAGAACTGGGGCGGGCCTACCCGAGCGGAGGTGGGTGAAGGCTCGCCTCATGTACTCGGGGACCCTGTCTGCCCTGTTGATGTACCCGCTCCA
>JAUVYU010000180.1 GCA_030602935.1 Candidatus Bathyarchaeota archaeon
AGGGGAGCTGCGTCCGTTGCGGCGGGAAGCTGGCGATGACCGTCCACAAGGGGGGCATCGAGAAGTACGTCAAGCCCGCCCAGGGCCTCGTGGACAGGTACGAGCTGGACTCCTACTACTCGGACCGGCTGGGCCTCGTCAGGAACGAGATCGCCTCCCTCTTCGCCGAGGCGGAGGACGAAGCCGAAGAGGAGGATCACGCGCAGATCAGCCTCACGCGGTTCATGAAGAGCTGAGAGGGAGCCCTACGCAGGTTTTATATCCTTTCTAACGCTTACTTCAGCAAACAAAGTGAGTAACTAAATGACTGCGCAAGAAGATGAAATGGTAAAGGTGGGGGATCTCACCCAGTACTCTCGGAGTGTCAACACCGTCGTCAAGGTCATCTCCAAGACTGAGCCCAGAGATGTAACGTCTAGGGCCGACCAGTCAGCCCACAAGGTCTGCGAGGCCCTCGTCGCCGACGAGACCGGCAGCGTCTACATGACCCTATGGGACGAGAAGATCGACGAGCTAGAGGACGACTCCATCATCAGGATTACAAACGGATACATCAACCTTTTCAGGGGCTCCATGCGCCTCAACCTCGGCCGCTACGGCAGCTACGAGGTTCTGGAGGAAGCCCCTTTCGAGGACGTCAACCTGGATAATAACCTGTCCAGCAAGGTCTTCGAGCAGAGAGACAGATACGGCGGAAGACGCCCAAGACGATACTAGATTCGCCCCCTAATTTTTCCTTTATTTATATAATCAGAAAAGGCAACGTTTTTCTCTGTGTCTATGCGTAGATGAGTGGGTGAGCGAGATGAGCAGGAAGAAGAAAAAGGATTCAAACCCTGGGATGCCGGCCTCAAGCGCGGGCCTGATCAGGTTCTTCCAGGACGAGTCGTACGGGGTGAAGCTCAGGCCGGAGTACGTCGTCGTCATGACAGTCACGCTGATTATCAGCGTCCTATTAGGCCGCTCCATGTTCTAGAAACCTGGAGCAACCCGTTGTCAGTAGCCATGCAACCGTTGTAGGGTTCTCATGGACGGTGTCTCTCGTTCCAAGTGATAATGAAACGCTAGTTTTAACCAACGGGGCGCCTGAAGGATTTTATAAGGCCCGGCAACATTATTGAGGATGGAAAGAGATGGGGGCTTTGCCTAGGGAGACTGTCATCGTCGGGTTAAAACCCGTCATGAACTACGTTGTGGCGTGCATGACCCTCTTCAACTCAGGGACTGAGCAGGTAAAGATGCGAGCCCGGGGACGCAACATCTCCAAGGCCGTCGAGGTGGTGGAGATGCTCCGCCGTGTCTTCCTGGCGGATCTGGTCATCGCGGACATAAAGATCGGGACGGAGCACCACATCAAACCGGAAGGGAAGGAAGCGAGCGTCTCGGTCATAGAGCTATTCCTGAGGAATCCCTAGGAACAACGGATTGCGCATGCGGAATTTTCCACCCCACTAGCTGTCTCTACTTCTCCTCAACGACTATCCGTGTGAACATCCCAGAGGAGACCTGGATGATGCCCTCGAAGGGGGGACGCACCTGGCAGTTCTCGATCCTCACCAGCGCCCCCATGTTGAGCCCCTCCACCTCCTTCACGAGCTCCTGCCAGACTGAGACCCGGGCTTCCCCGGTGGTGTCGTCTATCCTGAAGGAGGCGACCGTCGCCGGTCCCCGGGCGGTCTCCACCTCCCGTACCTGGGGGGCCTCGAGGATCCTTCCCCTGACGTGGACGTTGGTCTGCCCCTCCCTTAGGTCTTGGATGTCCACGATCTTGTCCTCGGCGCGGAGCTCCCCGACCTCGACGTCCGTGGGGTTGATCTTTATCTGGCTGTTGCCGCCGGCGTTGAGCCCCACCGAGCCCAGGCTCTCCCTGGTGTAGCCGTTCTCTATGGCGAGGAGTGAGCCTGTCTCTAATTCGTTCTTGAGGTCGACGTCTTCGTCCCAGAGGCTGAGGCGGACCGTGCCGGTTTCGTCCTCGAGGAGCACGGAGGCGACCCTGCCGGGGGATCCGTCCCTCCTGTTGAAGCTCCTCTCCTCGCTTATCTGGGCGACCCGGCCTGCGACGTTGACGTTGAACATGCCGTTCCTCAGGTCCCCGATCTTGGTCCACTTGGAGACGGGGACCAGGGGTTCTACTCCGACCTCCAGCACCTCGATGACCGTTCCGTAGCTGGTGTGGACCTCGATGCCTCCGCCGTCCCTCTGCCTGGCTGAGCCCCCGATGAGCCTGAGCTTGGTGCCTATGGCCATGTCCTCGACTTCGTCTGTGCGTTCGTCCCAGAGGACGAGGTTCATCCTTGCGCCGCCCTCCTCCAAGGTGAGGCGGGTCACCTTCCCCTCGGTCCCATCCCTCCTGTTGAACGTGGAGACGGGGAACTTGCCGACGACGACGCCTTCAAGGTTGACGGTGCCGGGGCTGTGGATCTCTCCCGGGGTCTTGAAGTAGGAGTCGACGCCGGGGAAGTTCTCCTCTACGGCGTCCAGGGGCTCCATATAGAGCTGGCCTCGGCCCCCCATATTCACCTCGATCTCACCCCTCCGCTCCCGGGTGTAGCCGTGGAGTATCCTGACGATCTTCCCGGGCTCTATCTTGCTGACGACCACGTGGTCGGCCTTCTCGTCCCAGAAGACGACAGCGACGGAGCCGGTGGAGTCCCCCAGGAGCATGCGGAGGACCTTCTCCTCCGTGCCGTCGTTCCGAGAGAAGGTGTGCGCCGGGAAGATGTGGATAACCCTCCCGGTGAGGGAGACATCGCCCAGCCCCGAGGTGAGGTCTCCTATGCGGACCTTCGCCTCAATGCGTTCCCCGGTCCCGTCCAGCCCCAGGTTGGAGGCGACGAGGTGGGCCGCGGCCTCCTCCGTGAGGAGATTCCCGGCCTTCGCCCTCTCCTCTGTTATGAGTATCTCGACGGCCTCGCGGGTGAGCTGGGGCTTCAGCGCCAGTATCTTCTTGACTATGTCCTCCGTGCTCGACATGACTACACCTAACCTATCTGCGCAAGCTCTGAATAAAAAAACTCCCTACTCCTCGGAGTCCTCTCTGCTGAAGAACATGTAGACGAAGCCCATGCCGAAGGTAATGACCGCCAGTACTATCATGAACTGGTAGACCAGATTGAAATAGGCGAAGCCCGTCATACCGAAGGATATCACCCGGGGCGGATATTTAAGCCTAGAGCCGTGTCACTCTTCGGCCTGCTCCGACGAGAGGCGGCGCCACTCGGCCATGAGCCCGTCGTAGAACTCGTCTCCCTCCTTTACCTCGTCGTAGGACC
>JAUVYU010000115.1 GCA_030602935.1 Candidatus Bathyarchaeota archaeon
ACTCATCTCTGTGCCCGACGGGGAGGTAGAGATCACCCGGAGGGGGTTCGGCTCAGACATCCAGTTCATCTGGGACGGGGAGCTCGTGGACTGCACCCCCGAGGACGTCGTCGCCCTCCTCAGGGAGTACAAGATCAGGTCCGCCCTCCTCAGGGTCAAGAGACGGGTCACCTTGGACATCGTCGAGGATGCCATCTACGGGAACGCCGTCTACAGGCCCACCACGGTCATCGCCAACAAGGCCGACCTCGTGGACTCCCCGGACGTGATAGACGACCTGAGGAAGGCAGCCAGCCCCCTGGAGGTCCTGGTAATCTCCGCGCAGAACACACCCAACCTCCCACAGACCCTCGGGGACAGCCTCTTCAAGAGCCTGGGGATCATACGGGTCTACACCAAGCAGCCCGGGAAGCCGGCCTCCAAGGAGCCCATCGTCGACAGGAAGGGACTCACCGTCGGCGGCCTAGCGAAGATAATCCACAGCGACTTCTACAAGCGATTCAGGTACGCCAAGATCTGGGGGCCCAGCGCAAAGTTCGACTCCGAGAGAGTAGGCCTCGACAGGCTCCTCTCCGACGGCGACACGGTGCAGTTCCACGCCTAGGCTTCACGCCAGTCGAGGTACTCCCCGGCCCTGCCGGAGCCGACCACGACCCTCAGCCAGCTCTCATCCCCCTGGGCCACCTCCTCCAGGAAGCCTCGGACCCTTATCCTCTCCCCCTTCGCCGCGAGGTCCCTGTATGAACCTATCATGGAGACGACCTCGGAGACATCGCCGACATCTACAGCTCCATCCAGGGACGTGCATCCCTGCACCCCGTAGACAGCCGGCCTGAACATGGCCTCGTCATCCCTGACGCAGAGGCACTCCGCCTCCACCAGACCGATCGGCCTGTAGCTCCTAGGCCTCTCATCGATCTCTGAGGTTAGCCTTGTGGCGTTGACCACGAAGTCCCTGCCGCTGTAGACTCCACTGTTCAGCCTCCTCCTCTCGGCGCGGTCTCCCCTCTTGAGGCTGAGCAGCCCGGCCTCCTCGGCCTCCCGTAGCCCTCTCTTCACGAGCCTGAAGTTGGACGCCCCGTAGACCGACAGGTCTATGTCGCTCCCCTCGCGGCTCGTGCCCAGGCTGATTGAGCCGTGGACGCCGAAGTAATCGGTGGAGACCCCTGAGGTCTCAGCCAGCTTTTGGATGAGTGAGAGGGCTTCTTCCTCGAGGCTGTTAGATGCCCCCTTCTCGATTATCTCCTTGAGCCGCTTTGAGGGGCGGAAGACCCTCTTGATGTGGTCCCTGGGGACTGTGATCATCCACCTGTCCAGCTGCTTGGAGTAGTATAGGTACTCCGGGAAGTGCTCACGGAATCCCTTGACCATCTTAGAGTAGCTCCCCGGGCTGTACAGCTCCAGCGGACGGACTATGTCCCTGCCCTCCATCCTCCAGCCCAGGTCCAGCCACTCGATCTCGAACGATTCGGACTCGTCGCGGGGGACGTACTTCAGGAACCCGTGGTACCTGTCGGCGGGGTGCTCGTAGCCGAAGACGTAGAAGATGAAGCCGTGGGTGGTGAGGACGGCGTCGCCGTCCCTGAGCGGGCTGTCGGCCAATTCATTCAGCTCGTGTCGAGGATGTAGTCGGTTATCCTCAGGGCTATGTCCGTGTCCGTCACGGTCTGGAGCCCCTGCCACCCGGGGGTGCTGTTGAGCTCCACGACGTAGACCCTCCCGTCCTCCTCTGAGCGGAGGAGGTCCACGCCCGTGTACTCCAGCCCTATAGCCTTGGACGCTTTTATACTGAGCTCAGCCAGCTCCTCCTCGAGGTCATAGGCTTCGGCCTTCCCACCCGCCGAGATGTTGGTCTTCCACCCCTCGGACCGTCTCCTCATAGAGGCCACGACCTCGTCTCCTATGACGAAGGCCCTGAGGTCCATGCCTCCGTGGGGGATGAACTCCTGGATGTAGAAGACGCTGTCCACACGCTCCAGCGCCCTGAAGATCCTGTACGCGATCTCCTCGTCGCTGATCCTCGTCATCCCCTCGCCGAGGGAGCCGAAGAGGGGCTTGACGACGACGTCTCCCCCGAGCTCCTGGAAGGCCTCCATGGCCTCCCTGAACCTCTCGGTGACCACGGTCCTCGGGGTGCTGATCCCCGCGTCCTCCAGGAGGGTCGAGGTGTAGTACTTGTCCACCGCCCTCTCGATGGACTCGGCCGGGTTGATGACACGTACCCCCATGTCCTCCAGCCTGTGGAGGACGTCCATCCTGTAGAAGACCTGCTCCGGCGTCCCCCCGGGGACCTTTCTGACGATGACCGCGTCGTAGTCGTCGATGGGGTGCCCCCTCACGGAGATCTTGGTCTGCGCAGATATGCGGGAGTGGAACCTGGTGGCGGGGAGCATGTGGGACTCCACGCCCCTGCTTTCGAGGGCGGCTGACAGCCTCTGGACGTGCCACTCCTTCCTGTCGGAGGCGATTATACCGACCTTCAAGCCCTCTCAGTCCGCCCCTTTCTCTGCCACGAGGATCTCGCAGTTCCCCCCGACGGCCAGGTCCCCCACGTAGCGCCTGAAGGGGGTCTCGAGGAACTTTCCAGCTTCCTCTATCCCGAGGAGGTCCCTGAGCTGCCTCATGTAGAGTTTCATGAACGTGGGCGTGTAGGTGGTCTCGTGCACGTAGGTGGGGAGGAGCTCGTCCACCCCTCCGAGGCACGCGATGAAGCCGCCGTTTCCCTTCGCCTCAGCGCCTAGCCTCCTCGCGGCCTTTCCCATGATGAAGATCTCGCCTCCGTTCATGTGGACCCCGCAGAAGGGTGCGACGTCCCCTGTGACGACGATCATGCCCCTCCTCATGAAGGAGCCCAGCTCGACGCCGGCGTTTCCGTCCACGACTATGCAGCCTCCCGTCATCCCCTCGGGGCTTCCTCTGTACGCGGCCCCCGTCATGTTTCGGGAGTCGTCCTGGATGCGTAGGAGCCCCCCGCTCATCTCGGCCCCGGCCCAGTCCCGGGTGTTCCCCTCCACCAGCATCTCGCCCCCCGACATCTGGGACCCGGCGTGCATCCCGGCGCAGCCCTTCACGTGGATTCTGCCTGCGGTCATCTTGGCTCCGATGTACTTCACGGTCTGGCAGGTCCCGTCCACGACGATCATCTGCTCCGACGCCTGCTCGGCCAGCTCTCCCTCGACCTCGAAGAAATCAGCGAAGCTGTGGGTCTCGTTCCCGACGTAGACCTCAAGGCTCTTCACGTCTTTGAGGGTCCTCCCGGCGACGACGTCGGGGCAGATGACCTCGGCCTCGACGGGTATGGATGGCAGCGCCTTGGGGGTGAGCCAGAGCTCCTTCATCTCAGGCATCCTCCAGGGCCTCCTTCAGTCCTAGATTGAACTTCCCAAGCTTGCCCCCGAAGTTCACGGCGGTGATCATCTTCACCCCTGGCACCTCCGTCGCGGCCTTGATGCCCACCGCCATCGCCTTCATCACTGAGGGCTCATCGAGGCCGTTGAGAACCACCTCGATGACGCAGTTGACTCCTTCAGGCACCTTGGAATCTGGGAACGAGGTCTTAATGGCCGGGCAGAAGGGGGTGTTCGTCGATGCCCTGAGGAAGGCATATTTTGAGCCGAGCTTGCTCCCGCTCCTGCAGAGGCCGCCGGGGAAGGGCGTTATCACCCCGGGGACCGTGTGGATGGCCTCTATGGACCTCTCGGATGCCTCCAGGGTCGAGTCCTCGTCCACCCCCATTATCAGGAAGTTTCCTCCGGCGACCGCCTTCTTGGCGCCGAACTTGGCCTCGGCCAGGAACTCCCCCTCCATCACCGGGATCCTCCAAAACCTCTGGCGCTCATGCCAGCCGTCCCCCATCCTCATCTTCACCTGATAGCCGTCCCCGAAGAATCGGAGGCTGGCTCCCACGTCGAGCATGTCGTCGGCCTCCTCCTCGGGGATGCCGTTGAATATCGCCGTGGTGGGGCAGGTGAGGACGCACTGGCCGATCCTGTTGAGCAGCGGGGCGGCGAGCCGCTTCTTCGAGAAGCCGAACATCATCACCGCTACGCCCGGCCTGCCGTCGGGGGTCTCCTCAGAGGGGATCTCCCTCTCGACAGCGGCCTCGCAGTCGCAGGCGATGACGCTGGTGGCGAACCCCGTCATCTCGGCTGCGGCGATGTTCGCCCACTTCCTGTTCTTCGCCGTGATGATTATCCGGGCCCCCCACATGGCGAAGCCCTCCGCGAATGTGTCCTCTATCTCCACTC
>JAUVYU010000219.1 GCA_030602935.1 Candidatus Bathyarchaeota archaeon
CTTCGTCAGGGCGATGATGCCCGGAGCCGCGATGATCCCCGCCTGGCGCATCCCGCCTCCCAGCATCTTCCTGTACTTCCTCGCCTTCTTGAGTAGCGCCTCTGGACCGAGGACTAAAGATCCGACTGGGGCGGCCAATCCCTTGGAGAGGCAGATCTGAACCGTGTCGGCGTACTGTGTTATCTCCTTGACGTCGACCCCCAGCGCTATGGCCGCGTTGAAGACGCGCGCCCCATCGAGGTGGACCCCAAGGTCGTGCTCCTTGGCCACATCCCAGTCGGCCTTCATCTGGTCGACGGTGATGGGAATCCCCCCGGCCGTGTTGTGTGTGTTCTCTATGCAGAGGAGGGACGTCGGCGGAAGGTGGATGTTGTCATACCTGACGGCGGCCCTGATATCCTCGGGCCTCAGCCAGCCCATGTCACCCTTGATCGTGCGGGCCATCAGGCTCCCCATGACGGCGAGGCCTCCCACCTCGTTCAGGTAGATGTGGCTCCGCTCCTCGAGTATTATCTCGTCCCCCCTGTTCGTGTGAGCGAGGATGGCCACGGCGTTACCCATGGTCCCGCTGGTGACGAAGAGACCCGCCTCCTTTCCGAGCATCTCTGCGCCCAGCCTCTCAAGCTCGTTGACCGAGGGGTCCTCCCCGTAGACGTCGTCACCAAGAGGAGCGTTCACTGCGGCCTGCAGCATCTCCGGCGTCGGCAGGGTCACCGTGTCGCTCCTGAAATCAAGATTCTTCACCACCAAAATGACATGCCTCCTGTAGAGAGAGAATGAACATTATTTAAGATGTTCAGATACGGCTCGAGGCCTTGTCGTACGCGGTCCTGATGTTCTCGTTGGAGCCCTCGAAGACAGGCGCCCCGTGGCCCGGGAGGATGAAGTCCACGTCAAGCATTGTCAGCTTCCTCAGGGACTCCACCATGGCGTCGAGGCTCCCCGACTCCCCGTACCAGGTCCCGTACTTCGCGTCCGCGAAGACAGTGTCCCCCGAGATGAGGATCTTATCCTCAGGGTTGTAGAGGCACATGCCCCCCTCGGTGTGCCCCGGCGTCCAGATGACGTCGAGGGGCCATCTCTCCGTCTCGATGACGTTGCCCTCCTCGACCTTGACCAGGTTGGGGCCGAAGCGGGCGGCGATGTACATCGTGTCCAGGGTGTGGACGAAGATCTTGGGATCCGCCTTCTGGAGGATGAGGAAGGCGCCCATGGCGTGGTCGTGGTGGGCATGGGTGATGATGACGCTCCTGAGCCTGTCGGGCGTCACCCCTATCTCCTCCAGCTGGGGCCAGACGGGGTTGGCGTAGTTTCCCACCCCCGGGTCGACGACGCATGCCTCCTCCCTGCCGATGACATAGATGTTGCTGCAGAGCCCCTCTCCTATGATGAGGTGGACGTCGGTGAGCTTCTCATGGTATTTGCCTAGGTCGAAGATCCGGGGCATGAATGTTCGTCAACTCGATGAGCCCTATTGAATAAAAACTCTTCTCAATCCTCGAAAAATCCAGTATGTGCCCGTCTTTTGTTCCTTGGTGGTGTTGGAGTAGTGGTCCATAATGATTATATAAATTCTGGACAACTGTACGTTTTGCTTGAGTGGAAGCGTCGAACGGAACAAAGAGGCGTAAGGCCAAGAAACGCGGAACCCGGGGGATGGGCTTCGAAGGGCTCTTCAGGGCTGTGGCTCTGGCGGGACACCTGCATCTCCGGGGTGAGAACACTCGGGCACCTCTTCTTACACCTAGTTTGTAGGTTTCTACTACATCCTAATGTAGAATAACGTATTCTCAATGAGACCCCTTAGGCGGGAGTTTAAATGAAGTTCATGTGGACATTCGAGTTCAACCCAGAGGAATCTGAGGAGATAAGCAAGAAGAACAGGGAGCTAGACGCGCTGATCAAGCAGGACCCCGATAAGTATCCTAAACTTCATCCGTCTTACATGATCGGGTTAGGGCAGGGCTTCCGGATCGTCGAGGCCGAGAACGAGGACCAGATAATGAGGCTGGTCATGCACTTCTACCCCCTCGAGAACTGGAACATGGAGCCCATCTTCGAGGGTCAGAGGGTCTCAAAGATTTGGCGCGAGATAAATTAGCTCGTAGAACTCTAATCCATCCTTGATCCGATAGTAGAGCCCTACCTTGCCCGGTTCCCTGGACATCTTGGGGCCGGTCGTGAACTCGATGTCTGGGTTCATCTCCAGCGACCGTTTAATGAACTCTTCGACCTTAGCCGTATCAAGGTCGTTGACGTACTCCCATTGTCCCATTACAGGCAGAAAATCAGTATCAACTGATATTAAAATCATCAAGATTCTGTTTAACGTATTCTAAAACTATAACGCGCTCAGTTCTCGCGTCGAGGTCATGACTTCATTAAGGCTAAATAGTCTATCGCAACGGTACCGCTATGAAGCACATCAAGGCGGACCACCTCCACTTCTTCGCCACCGACCTCGACGAGGCGATAAGGTTCTACACAGATATGGGGTTCGAGTTCTTACACAAGCTTGAGCACGGGGGCAGGGAGGCCGCGCAACTTCGCTCCGATTGTGGCCTGGTCATAGACATCAACCTGACGGGCGTCGCGGACAACCCCGGGTTCAGCCACTACGCGATCCAGGTAGATGACGTCGAGAAGGCGGCGGAAGAGCTGAGGGGGAAGGGGTACGAGGTGGACGGCCCGACGGTGAACAAGGACACGAAGAGGAAGATCATCACCGTGCGCGACCCCAACGGGTTCCTGGTTCAGTTCGTTCAGCACTAGCCTTTACCATAGCACCCTCTGTCATCCAGAAAGCCAATGCCCGATTACATCCTAAAGCATATTCGCGCGCGTTTGAGCCTCTTCCTACGCCTCAAGTTTACTCCGTGCTTCATCCCA
>JAUVYU010000140.1 GCA_030602935.1 Candidatus Bathyarchaeota archaeon
CGAGGTGGCCGAGGACGACGGCGTCGACCTCATCGTCATGGGGAGCCGGGGCGTCGGAGGGATCACCGGCTGGATCCTGGGGAGCACCAGCCGAAGGGTCGTCGACTCCTGCACCAAGCCTATCCTGATCATCAAGTAGCCCCATCAGGGCAACCCTTTTTTCTACATCAACATGATTAGATCAGGAGCATCTGACCATGTCGGCACAAGACTCCCTCATCAAGGCGGGGAGCATCGCATCCCAGGTGAGGGAAGAGGCGAAGTCCATCGTCGAGATAGGGAAGCCTGTCATCGAGATCTGCGAGTTCGTCAGGAGGCGAGTCAGCGAACTCGGGGGCGGCTTGGCTTTCCCCTGCAACGTCGACATCGACCACGTCGCGGCCCACTACACATCTCCCCTGGGGGACACGACGGTGGTGGAAGACGGTTCCCTGGTGAAGGTGGACATCGGAGTCCATGTCGACGGATACATAGCAGATACAGCTACCACAATATGTTTTGACTCGAGCCTGAGGGGGTTGGTGGATGCGGCGGAGGCAGGCCTCGAAGCGGCTATCAAGGCCGTAAGGGCGGGTGCCAGGTCGGGTGACATCGGAACGATCATCGAGAGGGCCATCAAAGCCAGGGGGGCCATCCCAATTAGAAACCTGACGGGTCACAGGATGGCCCGGTACGTGGTCCACGCAGGTCAGTCCATACCAAACGTCTCGGCCGGCAATGGCCACACTCTCCGGGAGGGGGATGTCTACGCCATCGAGCCCTTCTCGGTCCCCCCGACGGCCTCGGGAATGATAACCGATGGACCCCCAGGTCATATCTACCTATTCAAGAAGAAGCGCAGGGTCAGAAGCGAAGCCGCCAAGCGCATGCTGAAGGTCATCCAGTCCGAGTATAGGGCGTTGCCCTTCGCCTCCCGTTGGATCCAGGGAAAGTTTCCGGGTCAAGAGGGAGTTGAGTCCTTCTCCGAGCTTCTCAGATCCAGGTGTGTCTACTCGTATCCTCAGCTGGTTGAGAGAAGCCGTGCTCCAGTGGCTCAGGCTGAGCACACGGTCATCGTGACTGAGGACGGCTGCACTGTGACTACTTTTTAGG
The DNA here is from genome assembly GCA_030602935.1 of Candidatus Bathyarchaeota archaeon. Lineage (GTDB taxonomy): Archaea > Thermoproteota > Bathyarchaeia > TCS64 > TCS64 > BS750m-G28. The sequence continues at coordinate 1,093 of JAUVYU010000140.1, forward strand.
CTTCTTCTCGGGCTCAGCGCGCCTGTGGATGCCGGTTATGACCATGTTGGCTTCACAGCGTGTGCAGGGCTCGTCGTCCTTGTAGATATAGTCCCCCCGTTTGAAGTCCCTCACCCGTTTGAGCTCGCAGGCGGGACACTCTAGGATGGTGACCACGTCTACCTTCGGGATGTCTGGCTTCCGGGTAGTCACGGCCTTGGTCCTGAAGAACATGTAGCCTATCGCGGAGAAGCCTACGGTGCCCGTCAGGAGGTAATACGTGGACTGCTCCGGTTTATCTGAGCTTAGGGCTTGGAAGCCCATCCAGAGGCTGAAGAGGGAGAAGATGCCTATCACGACGATGACCGCCAGGGTCGTCCAGGACATGCTCATGCTCGATATCTGCGTGTTCTGCTCTGTCATCAGCATCACCTACTGGGCGATCCCCATCGTGTTGCCGATGCCGGCGACGAGGACGTAGTCCCCCTCCTGCGTGCGCTCCGTCACAATGCGCTTCACGGACTCGAGGGCCGTATCCGTGGCCTTGTAGAGCTCCTCCACCAGGGGGGCGATGACGTGGCTTATGTCCTGCTTGATGGCGATGGCGTACATGGGGATGTTACGAGCCTTCACGGCTTCCTCGATCTTGTACTTCTCAACTCCCACGCCGCCTATGGCCGCCCCGAAGCCCTCTGCTATCTCCCCGACCGGCTCGCCTTCCAGCTTGCCGGCGGCGTCAATCATGATGACCGCCTTGATCTTCTTCTCCTTCTTGTCGTCGCCCAGGATCTTCGCCACCCCGTCTCCCGGCTTCCCGACTGAGCCTCCTGGCCCCTTGGCCTTCAGTAATATCAGGGTTCGCCCCTCGTAGGGCACCCAGGCTGCAACGGTCTCCCTGGCCACGTCTACTGACTCGTGGCCCCTCATCAGCTTTGAGACCACGAGGGGACCGACGCCATCGCCTATGGGCATACCATTCCTGAACGCCTGGATGGCTGCGGAGGTGGCCTCGATCTCCTTCATTATCAGGGGGAGGATCATATGGATCTGCATTATGATGTAGACGTTCATCGTCTTCTTGCCCAGGAGGTAGAAGTGGCGGATGGCCTTGTAGTAGTAGTTAAGGGCGTGGGCGGCCCCGAGGAGGTTCTCTATGTTGTGGGCCTCGGTCTCGGTGGCCTGGGGGGCAATCGCCTTCACCTCGGCCTCGTTGGTGTAGTCACTGACGTTTATCAGCTGGTCGAGCTTTCCCATGATACCGGCGGGGTCCATGCTGACCGGGCTGATCACGAACTGCTCCAAGAACCGGTCCACGTCCGGCGTGGGGTCTCTCTCCGGCTTACCCACCTCTTTGACCATCTCGATGGCGACTCGGCGCCCCTCGTCCTTGATAGTCTTCACCTTCCTGAGGGTTACCTCCACCTGCCTCAGCATGGTCATTGCCTGTATGCGCTGGGCGTAGAAGAGGTAGATAATGAAGCTGAGGCTGAACAGGGTCTGGAGGATCATACCGATATCGGAGTTTTCCCCGCCTAATACTTGGGCGACCTGTAGAATCACGTTAATCACTCCTGTTGAAAGCTATTCCCTTATTATAAATCTTCATGTGTAGACGAAAAAACGCTTCCAAGGGCTTTTTTAAGGTTGGAATAGGTGGGCCACCAGCTTCCACGGTTTTGCGAAACCGAAGACATCACTACACGCCGTGGACGGAGCGTGGTTTAACTTCCGAGTTCGGAATGGGTTCGGGTGGGACCCACGCCCTTTGGCCGGTAACCCATTCCATTGGGCTCTAGGCTGCAGTTTAAAGATTTCGGTCAGGCTTCAGGTACTGGAACTCGACCACCCAAACAATCTGGTCGGGGTCATAGGCGCCGTAGATGCCCGTCCATTCCTCGCGAAACTCGTCGAGGTCCCTGAATCCCTCCTTAATGGCGTCGTCGTGACTCATGTCCCCGAGGCGCTGCTGGAACCGTTTCATCACCCTAAACCTGTCGGGCAGATGAGTGTAGAAACTGACCCGAATGTTGTACTCTCCCCCCGGCTTCACCATGGGTCTCTTAGGGCGCCTAGTGACCGTTTTTTCGCCGTTTATTATCTTAGTAATGTAGGATTTCTTAAAGAGAATCGTCAAATTAGGTTTCTAGGGCTTGTGCTGAGATTAAGTGTTGTGTGTTTTTTCAGGTTTCCTTCGGGGGTGGATCTACCGGGTTACATCTTCGTTTATACTCGTGAACGGGGACACCTGATGCCGTTATAGTCGAGGGGGTCATCCCAGATAATTTACGTATGTCAGAGTTGATCTGTTTTCCCGAGACGATCATCTTTATTTATGTTGAGGGAGTTAGCGGTTTCTGCCATGGGGGGCCGTGGTCTAGCCTGGAATGACGTTGGGCTCCAGAAAATATGTTGAGCGGAACTGACCCGTGAGGGGATGACGAGTTTTTGGAGCGGAAACCCAAATGTCGAGGGTTCAAATCCTTCCGGCCCCACCAATTCTAAGATCTAGATGCCCTGAGATTGAGTGATCTCATTGAGTTTACTCTCAGGAATTGATGATCTGGGGATATGTGTCATGGCTCCATATTCTATATAGGTATTATTGATTTCAGAGGAAATCGAGAGTATTGGACCTAGCCTCTATCCTGATCGTGGACGACGACGAAGATATCCTAGACCTATACAGGACGACGTTGGAGTATGTAGGCTACAGTGTTGAGACTTCTAGAACAGATCTAGATGCGATAGAGAAGGCGAAGAAGAACAAGTACCAGGTCGCCCTGTTGGATGTCGTCCTCCCCGAC
>JAUVYU010000014.1 GCA_030602935.1 Candidatus Bathyarchaeota archaeon
GGTCCCCGCAGGCATGGGAGCCCGCGATGGCGCAGCCACCCCCAGCCATGACAGCTCTGAGGTAGGCCGCTTTAAACTCGGTGTCGAGCCAATCAGCCTCCCCCTCCCTCACGTATCCCCGGGCCCCGTGGTTGTGGATGACCACCGGCACAGCCTCCCCTACCTCGAAGGTCTCGGGAGTCCAGAGGTAACACCACTCACCGCCGGCCTTGAAGAAGACTTTCTGCTCACCATTAGAGAGAACTGGAATCTCTGACATAGAACCTCGTTAACAGCTTGAATCCATCAGGATATAACGATTGAGGCATGCCGGTGATAGGCCTCAGAGCATAATATTATCTCTTATGCCAGACGTATACCCTTCATTCGAATTTAGGGGTCATTATGATGGAGGAGATAGAGGTCGAGGGAGCCGCAGAGGCCTACGTGGAGCTCTTCAACAGGTACGGGGTCGACTACGTCATCAGCTCGCCTGGCACAGAGTTCGTCCCCCTCTGGGAGTACCTAGCGAAGTACAGCTCACAGGGAAAGAAGCCCTCCTATATCAACGCCAGGCATGAGGGGACAGCCCTTACGATGGCGAAGGGGTACGCCATGGCCACCGGGAGGCCCCAGGTCGTCCTCACCCACGTCATCGCCGGCCTCCTCCACGGGGCCATGGAGCTGAGGGCCCTCTACATCGACAACCTCCCCGCCCTCCTGATAGTGGGGCAGGCCTGGACCCACGACAGGGAGATCCACGGCGGCACTCCTGGCCCCCACTACCTCTCTTTCACCCAGGTCGGGGGGCAGCAGAGGCTTGTCCAGCCTTACGTCAAGTGGAGCGAGAGCCCGGCCTCCAACGCGAACATCCTTGAGACCATGGCTAGAGCCCTCGACATCGCATCGACGGACGTGAAGGGCCCTGTCCTCCTCGCCCTCTCCAGGGAGCTCATGTTCGAGAAGGCGACGAAGATGAGGATGCCACGGAGGAAGCCGAGGCCCTCCCGTGTCCAAGCCGACCCAGGTGAGATACGGAAGCTGGTTAAAATGCTCGTGGACGCCGAGAACCCTCTCATCTACACGAGGTACCTGGGGAGGAACCCCGAGGCCGTACAGTCCCTCGTGGAACTCGCCGAGCTGCTCTCCCTGCCGGTGTTCGAAACACCGGGGTACATGAACTTCCTCACCGACCACCCACTGCACATGGGCTACGACGTCGCACCGTATCTCCCGGAGGCCGACCTGGTGCTCATCATCGACAGCAGCAGCTGGCCCCCATGGTATCCACCCGGGAGCATCCTGGAGACTAGCGAGGCGAAGATCGTCTTCATGGACCTGGATCCCCTCCAGACGAAATACCCCTCTCACGGCTACCCTGCGAACATGCTCATCACCGCGGACTCGGCTCTGGCGCTACCAGCGATAACAGAGGTGGCGGAGCCCATGCTGGAGGGGTCAAACGACAGGGTAAAGGAGAGGCACAAGAGGTGGGAGGCGGAGCATAAGAGGCTCAGAGAGGAATGGAGGAATGAAGCCCTCAGCGCCAAGAACGATCATCCCATCGATCCCCGCTGGCTCTGCCTCAACATAAACGAGATCGTCAAAGGGGGAGCCATCACAGTCCACGAGACGATCACCCACGGAAGGATCGTCCACAGGTACATAGAAGGGAACAGGACACGCCCCGGAACCCACTTCGCAGCGACAGGCCCCGTCGCCCACACAGGGCTAGGGCAGGGCCTCGGCGTCGCCCTGGGGGTGAAGCTGGCCGATCCCGAGAGAACGGTCGTCGCCCTTGAGGGGGACGGGAGCTTCAACTACAACCCGGTGCCGGCCTGCCTCGGCCTGTCACAGGAGTACGGGCTGCCGTTCCTGACCGTAGTCTTCGACAACCAGTCCTACGCCGCCATGAAGCAGCATAAGAGGCACTACGCAGGGGGCTGGGCGGTGAAAGGAGGAGAATACTACGGTGTGTACATGAAGCCCAAGCCGGACTATGCAAAGATAGCGGAGGCCTTCGGAGGCTTCGGGGAGACTGTAGAGGAACCCTCCGAGGTCAAGCCAGCATTGGAGAGGGCCGTCGAGGAGATGGGGGAGGGCAGGCTGAGCCTCCTCGATGTTATCCTAAAACAGTCCTGATCTACCCTGTGAACTAGACTAGAAGGTGAATTAGACTCTTCACGCGATACGTTGATATTTTAGTGAGGTAGTAGATCGATGTGCGCCGGGTTGGCTGAGCGGTTTAGGCGTCCGCCTGCAGAGCGGATCTACGGGGGTTCGAATCCCTCGCCCGGCTCCAATTAAAATCTGGTATCTGGGATGAGCGGTAAACTCCTTTTCGTCATAAACAGCGGATCTGAAAGCCCCAGCAGGGTCAATTGGGGCCTCAGAATGGCCCTGAACACACACTCACACCCCTACGGCGAGAAGATACTGGAGGACGTCAAGGTGCTGCTTTTCTGCGGCGGGGTGAGCATCGTAGACCCTGCTTCACCTCACGCCACCGAGTTCCGTGAGAGGCTAGGCGAACTAGTGGGTGCAGGCGTCGAGGTCGCATCGTGCATCTCGATAGCGGGACCACTTGGTCTCGAAGAGGAGACAACGGCACTGGGTATCAAACTGGTCCACGCATCCGTCTACGTCGCCCAGAGGGTGGGTGAGGGGTACACGATCATCACCTTCTGACGAAAGTAAGGGCGTCGAATACTGAGAATGCGTAATACTCCTGGGCCAGTTTTGAAATTTTAAGTAGACATCGTAAAAGAGGATACTCAGGTTGCTCCAATCATGACGAGAGGCACAATCAGGGTTGAGGATGAAGACCCTGTTCTTCGACTTCCCCGACGACGAAGAGAGCAGCAATATAGGGGATCAGTTCATGTTCGGCGATAAGATACCCTTCTTCTACCGTGATGAAGAGAACATGGGGCTTCTCATCCACTAGTCCAGGGCGCATCCACACGGTATTAATGCCTTTGGAGGACGAAGAAGGCCGAAGTCCCCACCAGATATATGGCACTGCCTATGAAGAAGATTATCTTCAGGCCGAACAGGTCGCCGAGGATCCCTGACAGCAGGGGACCTGCGATCATCCCCAGACTCATGGAGCTCTGGAGGACGCTCATGGTGGTCCCCATGCCTATCTCCCTCCCCTCGATGGCCACTATGGCGGTGAGGGCCGGCATCCCCACGGCCCCGCCGACTGTGAAGACCAGCTGAGCGGCCAGCGCCTCCCAAGTGTTGTGCGCCAGGGGGATGAGGGCCAACCCCAAGGCTCCCAGGACTCCACCCAGCAGGATCAGCCTTATCTTGCTGTACCTGTCCGCCAGCTCCCCGAAGGGTCCCTGAAGGAACGCCGAGGACAGCTGGCTCACTGTGAGGATGAGCCCCACCATAGAGTATGAGATACCTAGACCGCCCTCGGCTACTGGGTTCGAAAGGTACATGGACAGGAATCCCATGACGCTTCCCCGCCCCAGAGCCCCTACGACCCTGTAGATGAAGGCGGCCCGTAGAATTCTGATCGACAGGACCTTCATGAAGGATGGACGAGGCATGTCTCCCCTATCGCTCTCAACCCTCTGATCTGGGAGGAACACCGCCACGAGGAACAGGCTGAGGGCTGACAGGCCGCCCATCGCGTAGAACGCGACGCTCTTGGAGCCGAATATGTCGGTCAGGGTCCCCCCCAGGTACGGGCCGAGGCCCATCCCCGCGAACATGGCGGAGGTCATGAGACCCATATAGCGCCCCTCCTTTCCCCGGGGGGCAAGGACCGCCCCGTAGGCCATGGCGATGGGCATGGTCATGGCTGAGCCGAGGCCGTGGAGGAACCTTATGGAGATCAGGCTCGTGAAGTCCCAGGCCAAAACGTAGAGGAATGAGATGACGGCGTAGACCAGCAAGCCGGCCATGATCACCCTCTTCTTGCTGCCCCTGTCGGAGTAGCGCCCAGCGGGGGCCGTGAATATGAGCCTCGAGATGGACCACGCCGAGCTCAGGAGGCCTATCTGGACGAGATTCGCGCCCAGGTCGCTCGCGTAGAGGGGCATAATGGGGCTTATGATGCCGAGGCCCAGCATGGCGACGAAGATGCAGACAAGCAGAATTTGGATAGATCGTTCAACTTTGAGCAAGCGAATCTCAGACTAAGCAGAACTATCGTGTAATAAGACTTTCTGAGGGCAACCCCGCGCATGACGTCCGCTCTTCATCACCGGGCAAGGTTCGACGTAACGTGGATATTGAATAACGTATTTTACAAAAAATGAACACGAATCACTTACGTCCCAAAGCCTAGATGGAGGCCGGAGGGACATTCTGAAGCAGCTCGCTGGCGGCAGCGCTGATGAAGTATCTCAGGCCACTGCGGCCATGCTTGTAGACCAGAATCCCCAGGTCCAGAAGCCTCCTGCGGAGGCCCTTCGGGAAAACCTCTCTAGCCCTTGTGCCCTCGCTGAGAGACATCAACTCGTCCTGGTAGAACCACACAAGGTTCTTGAAGTTGACTTGGTCCAGTTTCTCTGCGGCCATTGCCAGAATATGGTACGTAACGGTCCGTGATAAGAATTATGACTCTCGCCGGCAGGCCTTCTATGCTTGCGTATACACCTGCGATTCAAAGAATCCTACGCCTACATCGAAAAGATGGGCTTTTCACCATCGGCGACGTGCATTGAATATGTCCCACCGCAGAACCTTCTGAGAGAGTTCTCCAGGTCCTTGAGAACCTCCTCGACGCTCTCCCGGGGTATGTCCACTGAACCGTCCACGAACATGATGAACGCCCTCGTCCCCTCGGTGATCTTGGTCTCGTCGCAGTCCCTGTAGTTCCATCTCCGGGTAAGAATCCTGGTGTCATCAGCGTAGACCACCTCCTCCGGGTAGGTCTCCTCGGATTCGGAGGCGCCCAACGGCATGAAGGACTCTCCACCCTCTGAGAACCGGAGCCTGATCGTCCCCTGGACCCTGTCCATGTCGAACCCGCCCATGGGGATCCGGTGCCTCACCGAGACGGCGTTGTACGTGTCGACGGCGGTGTTGATCCTGGGGAGCCCCCTCCTCTTGATCGCCCTCCTCAGCAGCGCCTCCGCTGAGGGGCGGTAGTCACCCGGCTTCGTCTTGAAACCACGGTACATCTCCCGCCACGACCTGACATGGGGGTGAGACGTGACTGGGTCCGAGCCGAAGGATTCGATAGCAGCCTCCACGACTGAAGCCTTGAGCGCCTCCAGGCCCTCGTCTGCCACCCTGACGTCCACATCTTGTCCCAGGAGCACGCCTATATTCACGCCCTGAAAAGTCGAGAGTATCCCTTCATCTATGCGAAACACGGTCTTGCCCATGCGTTAACACCTCATTTTCGAATCCGTACGTGTTGGGGGGCTGATACTCATGATGTTCATCCTATGTTTTGGAGGCTACTATTTGAGCTCCTTGACCTCGAGCCTCCTGAAGATGCTCCGCAGCTGGCGCCTCATGGACGTCCTGTCGGTGCTGAGCCCCAGGTAGTCGGCGAAGTCGGCGGTAGTGTTGATAATGGTCATCCTCCCCTGCTTCTTCCGTGAGATGAGCCCCATCTTCTCCAGGGTCCTCAGGTGCTTGTAGGCCTGGCTCCCCCGGGCCTCCGAGACCTGCTTCTGCTCCACAGGCTGGTTGTAGGCGACGTAGGAGAGGGTCCTCAGAGGGCCCTTCGTCAGGAGAGGCTTGATGGAGAACTTTTTCGCCTGCTTGTTATAATCGGGCTTCAGCTGGAGGACGACTCTGTCGCCCGCGACCTCACTCACCTCCAAGGGGCTCCCGTCCCGCTCATAGGCCTCTGAGAGCTTCACGATAAGGTTGCTGACCTCCATCTCATGGTTGAGCCTGAGATGGGCGACGAGGTTGGTGAGGGTGACGGGGCGGCCGGAGGCGTATAGGATAGCCTCGAGCTCCGCGATCTTGCCATCCATCCTTGCCACGCCTCAACCACCTACGAGTGAATATCTTCCCATTGGGAGATTAATAACGTCTACGCTCCACGCCTAGACCCCGGCCCCTATGTCGGTCCTGTGGAAGAGCTCCCCCTCGATGAGGGGCACGTCGGAGTAAACCCTCTCCCTCGCCTCCGAGACGCTCCTCCCCTTCGCTAGGAGCGCGATGGCCCTGCTCGTGGTCGTCCTGATCTCCCCTGCCTCCTCGTGGACCGACGCGAAGAAGAGCTCAGAGTTCCTCGGGGGGTTGATAGTCACGGGCGTGTCCCTCTTGGGCTCCACGGGGTACCCGTCGGGGACGAGGTAGACGCAGACGGTGGCCTTCTTCTCGAAGGCCGGTGTGGAGAGCCTTCCGTCGACGATCTGCCACCCCACGTCGAGCAGTGGGCTTCTTAGCAGGGAGAGGACGTTCATGGCCTCGGGGTCTCCGAACCGGGAGTTATACTCTATGAGGTAGACCCCTCGCTCCGTGTCCATGAAGCCCCCGTAGAGGACTCCCTTGTACCTGTCGACGGAGTCGGCCAGCTTCTTGACCGTCCTCTTCATGATCGCGGTGCCCTTCCTGATGGAGACCTCCGAGAGGCCGGGTAGCCCGTGGTCGGGGCAGCTGTAGCTCCCCATGCTCCCGGTGTTGGGCCCTTGGTCCCCGTCGTATGCCCTCTTGTAGTCCCGCACCAGGGGCATGACCTCGACCCGCTTCCCGTCCGTGAAGGCCTGGAGGGTGAACTCGTCTCCCCGGAGCTTCTCCTCCAGCACGACGAGGCCGTCGGACCTGATGCGCTCAGCTGCGTAGGCCTCGACCTCGGAGGCGCCGTGGAGGTGCTCACCGGTGATCATGACGCCCTTCCCGCCCGTCAGGACGTCGGGCTTGGCCGCCACGTCGGGGTGCTCCTTCAGGAAACCCCGGATATCCCTCATGGACCTGCAGACCCTGAACGCGGGGTTCCCGTCTATCCCTTGGTCGTCAACGAACTCCCGGGTGTAAGCTTTGCTCCACTCCAGCTTCGCCGTCTCCTTCGTCGGGCCCATCACCTGCACTCCGAGCTCCTGGAGGCGATCGGTGACCCCCGTCGCGAGGGCGGACTCTGGCCCGATGAAGGCTATGTCCATGTTCTTAAACTTCTTGTAAAGCCTCGGGTCATTAATGTCCATGATCTCGACGCTCTTGGAGAGGCCGGCGATGCCGGGATTCCTCCTCCCCATCGCGGCGTACAGCTCCACGTCAGACTCAGCCAGGCTCTTGGCGATGGCGTGCTCCCTTGCTCCGTGACCTACAATTAAGACCTTCATCATCAAGCACCTATACAACGAGGGTGATAGCCCTTCGTAGATGTGTTACTTGATGATTGTAAAATATAAAAGAATTATCTCATGTTATTGCGTCAAACACGCAAAACATGTTGATTGCACGGGCATCTCACGAATGGTTTTAAATCAAGTGGCCCTCCTGTAACATCTGTATGTCAAAAATAGTTGACGCACTCAAGGAGCAGAAGGCCCTCGAGCTGGGCCACATCGAGAAGCTGAAGCCCGAGGTCGAGAAGATCGGACATCCCCTCGTATCAGCCCTAATCAAGACCATCATCCACGACAGCAAGAAGCACGCGACACTATGCCAGGCGCTCATCGACGTTGAGGGGGGCGCCGCCCCGTTGACGCTTGACACTGACATGGCCACCGCAGTCAGCCTCCATCAATCCATTAAGCAGCATATGCGGGTTGAGGAGGACATGATCAAACGGGTGGAGGATCTGGCTGCGAAGGCCGAGGACCCGAGGGTCAAGGACATCCTGGGCTACATCCTCTCCGACGAGAGGCGCCACCACTCGATGCTCCAGAGGCTCTCCAACCTCATCGACAGGGACACCACCGCCTTCGACGAGTACCTGGAGCTCTTCCTGAAGTACGAGATCGTCCCCGAGTAGACACCTAACTACTCACTTCTTTTTTCAGGTAGCTTGAGCCTAAGAAATGTGACCTCATTAAAGAAAAGAAGGGTGAGCCTGCATGCCTCAGCTGATGATCGTTAGCTCCTTGTGGTAGTTGCTGAAGGGCACGCCGCCCTTGTCGGTGACCATGACGACATCCTCGACCCTCGCAGACCAGCTGCCCCGCAGAAGGATGCTGGGCTCGACGGTGAATGTCATCCCGCTCCTCAGGACCGTGTCGTCCGGGATGTACAGGAACGGTGGCTCGTGGACGGTGACCCCGATGCCGTGGCCGAGGCGGTGGACGAAGTTCTCCCCGTACCCCGCCTTCTCGATGACGCTCCTCGCCACAGTGTCTAGGTCCTGCGCGGTGATGGTCCCGTCGATCATCTTCTCCATCGCGGCGGCCTGGGCCTCCATCACCAGTCCGTGGATCTCGACGACGACGTCTGGGGGCTTCCCCACGAAGACGGTGCGACCGAAGTCCGAGCAGTAGCCCCTGTAGCAGCCTCCGAAGTCGAATGAGATGGAGTCGCCGACCTCCAGCTTCCTCTCGGATCTCCTGGGGCCGGTCATGCTCCTCGGCTTGTCCGGGCTTGAGAACCGGACGCCGGTTACGAAGGAGTTCTGCTCCACGTCCCTCTTGGCGAACTGGTAGTCCACCTCGTGGGCGACGTCCACCTCGGTGACCCCGACCTCCAGGAAGTCGACGACGGCGCCGTAGACGTCGTCGGTGATCTTCCCGATCTCCTTCATGACGGCTACCTCGTCGTCGTCCTTGATCATCCTCATGGGGTCGATGATCTCCGAGGCCAGAGACATCTCGCTGCCGGGAAGCGCGTCCCTCAGGAGGAGGCTGGTCTGGGTCCAAGCGCGGTCGTCGACCGAGACGCCCTTCTCTTTGACGTGGAAGGCGTCCACGACCTCCTTCAATACGTCCTTGGGCCTCCTGTACTCGTCGAAGATGACCACATCCTCGACCCAGGGCTTCCCCTCGGCCTCGCTCCGCCACCTGGAGCCCCCCATCCTCGGCCCCACCAAGGTGAATCCCTCGTCGGCCCCGATGTAGGCCCCGCAGACGTAGTCGCCGTAGGCGTTGTGGTCTGTGAGGGAGGGGCCGCGACGTTTTACCCCCGTGAGGTACCAGAGGTTGGCCCCCCGGGTGAGGTACATCAGCCCGATGCCCTTGTCGCGCATCTTCGTCCTTGCGCGCTCGAGTCTACCTTTGAAGTCCATACGTGATCGGATATGGGGTATTTCTCCGGGTTTTTAACGCCTTGGGGTTGCTGAAAGTCTTATTAGTTCTGGTGTTTGTTGTGTTTCGGGGGCCCGTGGCCAAGTTCGGATAAGGCACCGG
>JAUVYU010000019.1 GCA_030602935.1 Candidatus Bathyarchaeota archaeon
GGGCCTCCTTGAGCCCCTCCACCTTGACAGGGGGGAACTCCCCGGGTCTGCGCGCCTTCCTGAGGCCCGTCCTGAGGCTGTGGCACGTGTAGACGCCTCCGTACTCGGAGACCACCGATGCGAGGGCGACCAGCTCGTCGAAGCCCGCCCAGTAGCTTGGCGGGTAGTCCCTCCCGACGCTGATACCCTTGCAGCCGTCCTCCATGGCCTGCCTGACGAGGACCTTCATCTCCTCGACCTCCTCGGGGGTCGCGTGGCGCTTGGAGTCGTGGCTCATCACCACATGCCTGATGGGGTGGTGGCCAAGGATGGGTACGTAGTTGGGGCTGAGGCCCTTGCCCTCGACCTCCTTCATGAAGTCGCCCATGGTGTGCCAGCTGACCTCCCAGCCGTACATCTCCATGTGCTTCTCGTTGAACGCGTCCCTGTCAACGAGGTTGACGGGGTAGTACATGTCCGGGCTGAGGTCGTAGTAGAGGTCGTAGAGCCCCATGCCGAGGCTGACCTCGTCCTCGAAGGGCGCCGGGCTGGAGCCGCAGTTCCCCCCCACGAAGGTGGTTATCCCCTGGCGTAGGAAGCCGCCTGCCTGGGGGTAGTAGAGGATCGTCATGTCCCCGTGGTTGTGGACGTCGATGAACCCGGGGGTGACGACCTTCCCCTCTGCGTCTATGACCTCCTCCGCCTCCTTGGCGAGGTCTCCTTCAACCTTCCCCACCGCCTCGATGCGGTCGCCCTTCACGACGACTGCGCCTTTGTAGGCTGGTGAGCCGGTGCCATCAACGATGGTCGCGTTCTTGATCAGGATGTCGTAGTCATCCGACATTGGAATCGTAGATAAGGAGGTCAAATGGAGGCTTAACGTTTTGGGAGGGGGTTCCAGCGATAAGATATTTATTTCCTAAAAGTAAATGACTCTGGAACCTCAATGAGCTTAAAGGTTACACAGGTCGAAGGAGGACTGTTCAAGGCCGAATACAGGGGTGCTGAGGTCATCGCCGGAAGAGTCGACCCCGACAGCCCCTACGTCGGCATCAGCCCGGGCAACCTGATGGTGGCAGCTCTGGGGATGTGCAACGGCGTCTACGTCGAGGACTATCTTCGGAGGGAGGGCATCGAGTATGACAGTCTCGAGATCACTGTAAATAGGAAGTACGAGCGGGACCTTCCGCGTGCAACGGAGTTCGATATACAGATAGACCTCCGAGGAGACCTGAGCGAGGAGGAGAGGAAGGGCGCCCTTGAGGCAGCTCGACGATGCTACGTCGGGAACACCTTCGAGGGCACGCCGAAGATCAACGTCAGCCTGACTGGTTGATCAGAGCCCTCTGCCTATCTCCCTGCCTCTTTCAAGGAGGTCTTCCCTTTTTTCAACTGGATTACTGCCCGTGGACTCGGCTTTCAGGCTGGCGACGACCTCCATGTTCCAGTAGTGCTCAAGCCTTCCCTTCATCCACTCCAAAACGTAGTCGTACCTGTCTGGGTTCTTCGCACCCTGTGTGATGACCGTGACCGCTTTGACTCCGTCGGGGAAAAGTCTCCGGTACTCCTCGCCGTGGGTCCTGCTGTAGTAGTGGAGACGGTCGATGAACAGCTTCGTCCGGGAGCTGACGTGGTCGTAGTAGATGGGGGTCCCCAGTACCAATGCGTCCATGGTCTCCAGGTGGGGGTAGAGTCTCGCCATGTCGTCCTTGGGATATTCAAGCACCCCGCCGCTGGCCTGGATTGGACCGATCTCCATGTCGCTGAGGTAGAAGATATCGGCGATGTGACCCGCTGAGATCGCCCCAGCGAGGACCGCCTCGACCAGCTTCGCCGTGTGCCCTTCGTTATGGGGGCTTCCCACTATGCCTAGAACCTTCATCGTGGATACCTACGTGAAGACGCGGTCATCGGTTATCAGTTTTTCCAAGGTGCATGCACAACAGATTTCTACATAGTCAGGCAACTCAACATGAAGAGGAGGAAAAGGGAGATGCGGATAGATGTCGTGATGCTTATCTCCGGGCTAGACCCCGAGGCACTCAGGCGAAGGGAAGAAGGCCTCAAGTCCTATGCCTCGGAGGGGACCGATGTACGCCTCGTCACCACGAGGAACGCGCCCCCGTCGGTGGAGTCCTTCGCCGAGATGGAGCTGGCTGCCCCAGGGATACTCGAACGGGTTGTGGAGAGCGAGAGGGAGGGAGCGGATGCGGTGGTGATCTGGGGGGGCCACGATCCCTCTTTGATAGCGGCGAGGGAGCTGGTGGACATACCTGTCCTGGGACCCGGCATGGCCTCGATGTACGTCGCATCCGCCCTGGCTGAGAGGTTCGCCCTCCTCGTGCAGCTCCCCCAGGTCACGGAGATAGCCAGGCGCCAGGTAAGGGCCCTCAGGCTTGAAGCCCGGTGCACCGGCATCTACCCAGTCGGCATCCCCGTCCTCAGGCTTGGGAGGCCAGAGAGCTTCGAACAAGTCTTGGAGACGGCGGTCACGGCGGTCGAGGACGGGGCTGACGCCATCTGCTTCGGCTGCATGGCGCTCAACGACCACGCCGACAGGCTGTCTGAGGCCCTCTCCAGTACCCATCTAGGGGCCCTCGTCATCCATCCCGGGAGGGCGGCGATACGCCTTGCCGAGCTTCTCGTGGAGATGGGGCTCTCACACAGTAAGAGGAGCTATCCGGCCCCCAGGAAGGAGATCAGTTTCCCCTCCTAGAGGGAGAAATCGGTTTCCTCCTCATGCTCCATCATGAACCTGTCTATCTCAGCCTTCGTGGGGACGTTCACGCCCGCCCCCATCTTGGTGACCTTCACCGCTCCGACGATATTGGCGAATCTTGCCGCTTTCTTCTGGGGCCAGCCGGCGAGATAACCGTAGGCCAGTGCTGCGTTGAATGCGTCTCCTGCCCCGGTCGTATCGACGGCTCTGACATCGTAACTTGGGATCCTCTCAAAGCCTGAACCGCTGTTCACGGCGCATCCTTCTCCACCCAGTTTCAAGACGACTGTCTCAACTCCGTCATCGCGGAGGGTTCCAGCTGCTTCCTCTAGGTCGGAGATTGCCGTCAGGAGCTCCAGCTCTCGAACATTCAGGGAGATGAGCTTGGAGGCTCCGATGACCTGTTCTCTTACCCTCTCGTCGACCCGGTTGATGATGGGGCTCGGGTCGAAAAAGATGGGTATACCGACACCTCTGGCTATCTCAACTGATTTGAGGGCGGCGTCCCGGAGAGGTGAAGTAGCTAGGGCGTAGCCTGAGACGTAGAGCAGACGCGAGGACCGGATATGCTCTGGTTCGATTCGTTCAGGCGTCAGATGTTCGGTGGCGCCCGGGAAGCCGATGTAGGCGTGGTCACCTCTTTCGTCCACCATGCAGATGCATGAGGAGGTCCTGACGCCCTCCTTGACGCATATCCTTGAGACGTCGACCCCCTCGGACCTCAAGCCCTCGACGAAGAAGACGCCGAGGTCGTCGTCTCCCACGCAGTCCACGATGCCCGCTGCGAGGCCCAGCCGACTCGCCTGAATCAGGAAGTTGGAGGCCCCCCCGAGCTGCCAAGTCATCCCCTCGCCCACCACGGAGTCCTCGTTTCCAGCTGGGAAGCGGGGGACCGGGATAACTATGTCGACGACGGAGTCTCCCACGGTGACGACGTCGAGGGGCATCTCGCTACCTCCTTGAGTGCTCTATGAGCTTCAGGGCCACATCTTTGAGGTCCAGGTCGCTCTCCTCTTCTACCTGCCTCACCATCTCCGGTGAGAAGGATTCTATCCCCTTGAGGGCTCCGGCGATGCCGCCAACCATGGAGGCTATGGTGTCCGTGTCGCCTCCCAAGTTAGAGACCGCGATTATCGCCTCCATGGGGTCGCCTCCCGCGGCGTGGAAGAGGCCGAAGACGGTGGGTATTGAGCTCACGCAGGCCACATCGGCCCCGATGTAGTCGTAGAGCACCGCGGTGGCCTCGGATGGGTCCATGCCCTCTGTCAGGTCGATGGCGAGCTCGATCCTCTTCTCGATGGAGGGGAGGGTTACCTGTCGCCCCCGTTTGGCTCCCAATGCAGAGCACTCCAGAGCAGCCTTGACCGCGGAGTCGACTGTTGAGGCGGGGGTCAGGGCCTCCGCTATCGCTCCGGCGACGGCTGAGGCCGCTGAGATTGCAACGCTAGTGCCGTGGCTCGGGAGGCATGTCTTCTCGACGTCGTCGAGGAGCTTCTCCCTGTTGCCGACGTTGATGATGCCGATGGGGGAGATCTTCATGGCCGCCCCGTTGGTGACGCCCTGCCTGCCGGTCTCCCGGGGGTCCTTCCCCTCCATGAGGCCTCTGATGGCGCGGGAGGTGCTGGGGCCGATGAGGCCGGATTCGAGGAGCTTCCTGTCCGTGGCCCATTTCAGGATGCGCCTCGCCATGCCCTCAGGGGTCGCGCCGCCATCCTCCAGGAGCATCTCGACGACGAGCATAGTGAGCTCGGTGTCGTCTGTGATGTGCCCGGCCTTCAGGCCGTCGTGGTAGGGGTGTCCCGGGGGCGCGTCCAGAAGCTTCTCGATGCGTCCGTATCTCTCCACGATCTCATGGGGCAGGAAGGCGGACGCGGGCATCCCCATGGCGTCACCCACAGCGACTCCAGCCAAGCACCCGTGCACTCTGTCTAGGAGTTCATATTGACTAGGCATAAAGCTCTCTCAGTGCGAAAAAGACCTTCATTGTTTTTAGAGTTTTGCGAACGCTGAATTATGCGGTCATCATTACAACGTAGATCACTGAGCCGGCCATCAAGTATGAGAAGGGATCCTACCAAGCGTGGGGTATCCAAATCTCTGTCGAATCCTTCGCCGTGAAGGGGCTCGCCGCTCCGGGGACCCTTGAGAGGGTTCTGAGAAGCATTAAAGGGGAGTTTGATGGCTGATCATAGCCTGCTCGAGGAAGGAATATATAAAAATAGTAATACTCTCCAGATATGGCCACCCAGACGAGCCGTAAGTATCGACTTCGCGACGATTATCGGCGTTTCGACCAGAAGAAAGAGATGTTCTGCAGGAGCATCTGGGACACAGAGTTCGCTGAGACCCTCACGGTCCCGAACTACGCTAAGGCCATGATAGGCAAGGCTTTGGAGCAGGTGAAGGCGGGGCATGAGGGGTTCGCCCTCAGGGAGATGGCGCTCTGCTGGGCATCCTGGACCATCGCCTCCATGGAGAACGCTGGCCCAGGCTGGCGCGGGGGCAACAGGGGGCTCTTCTCCTGGAGTCCCCTGGGGGCCAGCACAGCCGCACACTCAGGTGCCCCGCTGTGGAGGTACGCCGGGGTCAACGCTGAGGATGTCGATGATGTCGTGGCGGTCACGAGGAGCATCAAGAAGATAGCCCGCGCGTTCGGGGCGACCGAGGTGGGTGTAGCGGGTCTGGACCGGCGGTGGGTTTACTCTAACTGGTGGAGCAGGTACACCCAGGAGGGAGGGGAGATCAGGTTCTCCGACGAGATGGAGGACCCTGAGGAGTACACAGAGCCGACTGAGCTCCCCGACGGCACCCGTGTGATACCCACAGGTATGAAGCATGTAATCATCCTCGGGGTCGAGAGGGGCTACGAGGCCATAGAAACATCCCCCGACAGCGTCGCCGGCTGCGAGACGGGGATGGGCTACTCAAAGATGACGTTCACGACCCCCACCCTCGCCGAGTACATCAGGAATCTCGGTTATAGCGCCATACCCATGGGGAACGACACGGCCCTCAGTGTACCAATGGCTATAGAAGCAGGGCTGGGGCAGCTTGGGAGGAACGGCCTCCTCGTGAACCCGAAGCACGGCTCTAGGCTCGCGCTCTCGAAGATTCTCACAGACATGCCCCTTGTTCACGACTCAGCTGTCGAGTTCGGGCTGACGGAGTTCTGCGATGTCTGCAAGAAATGCGCCAAGCATTGTCCATCTCAAGCCATCTCCTACGAGGAGCGGAGCCATGAAGGGCCGACGTTCTCAAATAACCCCGGCTCGCTGAAGTGGTTCCTCCACCCGGAGAGATGTATGAGGGTCTGGACTGACCTAGGCGAGGATTGCTCCAACTGTCTGCGGAGCTGCGCCTTCAACAAGCCGCCGGGGATCCTCCACGACGTGGTCAGGGGGATCATTGCCAACACGTCGGCCTTCAACAGGCTATTAGTGTGGCTGGATGACGCCATGGGATACGGTAAGAAGAAGAGCTCCAGCTCCTTCTTTGGATACTAGGATATACGATTTCAAGAAAAAAGGAGGAAGGGACTACTCTACTTCCTTGTACCAGCTCTCGGGCGCGGAGTCGGCCTCCGGGTCGTAGCCCGACGGCAGCAGGACATCGATGCCCAGTATCTCGGTTATGAAGACCTCGCAGACACCCTTGACGATGGTGCCCTCGGCGAGGTGGCCGCCGACGGTGGGGACGTCCCAGGCTCCGCCGATTGCGTAGTGGATGGCGGGGAAGGGCTCCTCCTCGCCCTTCTCGATCCGGGGGTGGATCACCCCATTCATGGAGACCACCATGCTCAGGTTGTCGAAGACCGCGGTGGTCTCGGTGTGCCAGTTGCCGGGGTCGTGGGGGTCGGGGGTCCAGAACAGCATCTTCGCGGGCTTGAAGCCTCCCATGAAGCTGCAGTGGATCTTGGCGAACCTGATGTCCTTGTCCTTGGCGAACTGCTGGATGGCCAGGTAGACGTCGGTTCCCGTGGTGAGGCGGAGTATGAACTCCCTCCCCCGCTTCGCCTCGACTACGTGGTACTGGCTGGGGTCGCTTGCGTCTCGCTCCCAAACGTCTTTCATGCTGAATCGAGTTCAGTTGGGCTGATCAATGAATAAGACTTGCGTGGGAAAATCATTGAATCCTGACGTTTTATAAAATTAGGTTAAGGTTTCGGCTGGGTGACCACGAAGAGGCAGTGAGGGCCGTCCTTGGTGAGTATCTCAGGTATCTGGACGTCCAGGTCGGGCCGGTAGGCCTGCCACATGGCGTGATGGAAGTTCTCGCAGTAGAGGAGGCCGACGTCGTTCCCGTCGTGGGACCTCCAGATCCTCTCGTAGGGGCAGACGTAGGTGTAGCTGATGAGCTTCTCGTCCTCGAATGTGGTGCGCTCCTTCTCCGTGTCCGGGTGACCCGGCAGGTCGTAGACCTCGAACAGGGACCTCAGGCTGATGGGGAGCCCCATCTCCTCGTGGCGCTTCCTGAGGCGAAGCCCCCGGGCCCGGCCGTAGGTCCTGATGGCCCTGACTAGGGCCTCCTTCCCCTCCTCCCCGAAGCTGTCCACCATCTCCTTCCCGAAGGTGTAGTACATGAGCGACCAGAGGTCGCCGAACTCGGCGATGTCCTTCTCTGAGACCATATGGATCTACATCAATCAAGCGCACTGATATAGCTATACTTGGAACCCCCTCGGGGAAGCGGATAGCGGCCTGCGAGATTTTGAGATGATGAAACACAGTGGCGGATAGGTCTACCTCTGTCCAAGAAGTCCGAAGTAAGGAGTGAATCTGATCTCACCTGAGGATGACATTCCGGATCGTGAGGCAGAGCATGGCGACGCCGAACGCTATCGCAGCCAGCCAAGTGGCCAGGGCGACGACGATTCCCAGTCCCGTCAGTCTCCCGAAGACGGATCCGGCTGTGAAGAGGATGGTCAGGATCACCCATCTACGGGTCGAGAACCCCATCTCGTAGGGCTCCTTAGACATATCCACATCCCTTGATCTTTTTACAGCAAGATATAGCAGGAGCCCGAAGAACGCGTACAAGACCCAGACCGTGGCCTGGGCACCTATCCCCGGCAGCGCCTCCGGTCTGAAGATAGCCCCTAGGGCTACGTAGTCCAGTAGCAGGAGGGCCATGAGGACCCTGAACCCCCTGGGCCCCGGGAGGAGATCCCTGAAGGAGTACCTCGCCCCTCCTCTACGCATCCAGAGGCGCACTAGCGCCATCAGGAAGACGGAGCTGATGACACCCGAGGCCAGGGCGTGGAATATCGTGGGAGCCCCCTGGCTCGAGAAAAGTCCGCTGCACACAGCGAGGGCGTAGCCCAGCATCCGGGCCCTGGATGAGGTAAGGAGCCTCTTGGCCCAGCCGGGAGCGTATACGAACATCTCCCTCGACGACGTCAGGACAGTTTCGGCCACGAACAGGGGTACTATGAATGCCATGAAGGAGTGCCAGAAGAGCACCAGCAGAGCCGTCTCCACCACGGCGACTCCCCCCACGTAGAAGGGCAGCCCGCCCCAGGTGGGGGACCAGAGCACCTTGGTGATGTAGGCCTCGTAGAGTCCGAAGAGGGCTCCCGCCGGGAACAGGGCGTAGAGCCAGCCCCTGCCGTATCGGAAGACGACGGTCCAGAGGACTAGGGTGTGGAGGGTGTAGAGGGGGAAGATGAGGATCCAGCCCGTGAGCTTGGTGAACGGGAATATCTCGGAGCCCGATATGACCTCGGCGAAGAAGACTGAGAATGAGCCGAGGATCAGCCAGAAGAAGGCCTTCACCCTCGCAGTGGGCTCGCTTTGACCCTGCGCCATCTGACAGTCCCTCACGGGTGATGAACGTTGTCTCCACCCGTGTAAAGGAATTATGGATCTTCGACCCTTGCCCCTGAACCCCCTCCCTTTCCAAGGAGGTCTACGGTTCAGCCTTGAGACCAGAAGAATAACTAATATCTGTAAAAGAAGTCAGTGAATGAGGATTGTCGGAGGGTTTCCAAATTTGAAGATAGGAGAGTTAAGCGAGGCTGCCGACGGGTTCCCTGAGATCCTTCCAGTGCGTGAGCGTGCCGAGATATTGGGCCGGGTCCTGGCCGACCGGCTTGAGAACGTGCTCCCCACTGCGATGCGGGAGTCCGTCCTGGACATGTGGTTGATAGTC
>JAUVYU010000009.1 GCA_030602935.1 Candidatus Bathyarchaeota archaeon
GTGACAATCCACTGTTGAAGAAAAGCTTCTTCGATCCTCTGACCGATGACGAGAAGCGTTGTCGGGAGGAGTGCACTGAGCTCCTCTATGAGGTCTTGGAGAAGTATGTGAGAACGATTTGAACTGTAAAAATGGAGTCGGGGGTCAGCCACGGATCTTCTTGACTAGGTTGGCTACGCGGCTGCCAAGTTTCCTGCAGTTCTCGATGTCCTTGTCGTCTGGGGCTCCTACGGAGGCGGCTCCGTAGTGGTTGCTTCCGGAGGTCCCTTGGATGACCATCCCGTGGATGAAGAGGGCCCCGTTGAGCGCCATCACTGTGGTCTCGGCGCCCGTGTGGGTCCCTCCACTGCTGGCGAAGGCTCCTCCCACCTTCCCATCAAGTTTCCCGTGGTACTTCACCGAGTCGTCGACGAACTCCTTCATCTTCGCCGTTGGAAGCCCGTAGTAGACCGGGGAGCCCAGAATCAGGCCGTCCACTCCAGGAAGTTCGTCGACGGAGGCTTCATCGACCATCTTGACCTCAACGTCGAGGCCTTCATCACTGACCCCCTCTGAGACGGCGTGGGCCATCTTCTCGGTGTTCCCCGATCGGGAGTCGTATACGATTAAGACCTTCATGAGAAACCCTCATTATTCATGGGAGTTTTTCTTTGGCGTCCTTTACCGCGTAAACTCCCTTGATGTGGCCATAGTACAGGGCGTGATAGTTGCCGGAAGCGTATACGCGGCTCTCCAACTCCAATTTGAGCTCTCCCTGCTCAACCTGGGTCTTGAAGGCGACCTCACACTCGTAGTGTACTGGGCACTCTGCGATGTAGGGTGCATCAACTACATGACCCTTCTTCGCTGTCAGGCCCAGTTCCTTGAGTTTATCCACATCCCGCCCCGACTTAGTGCCGCATACGTCCAGAGCTTCGGTCATGCCCTTTGATGGGAGACAGACGGTGAACTTACCTGCCTCCTCAATGAGCTTGTGCGTGTGCCTGGACAGGCGCACGGCGACTACGAAGAACGGCTCACTCCACATGGTTCCCACCAGACCCCAGCCTATGGTCATGGCATTGGGCTTCCCGTCGTCTCCCTCGGAGACTAGGAGGAGCCCCTCATCTCTAAGGAGTCTGTCAGTCTCGGCGATGAAACTGAAGTTCTCAACTTTCTCTCTTCCCATTGACAATACCTCTTACACTATGGGTATATTCGGTATAATCGTTTTCCGATTGATGGTTTCATCAAGTAAATATCTGGAAAAGGGATTAAAGTATCTGCTTTTCGCTTCATGGGACGAAAACAATTGTTTCGTGGGAGCGGACCGTTAGGTGAAAACTACGGTCTTTGTAGCTTTTATCCGGTCCGCCCGCACGTTTTCCGGGCACCCCAAAACTTAGATTTGGCGTACTTCTCTCCATACCCGATTACTCAGTTATAATATTTACCCAATTACACTAATTACATCCATTTACTGTAATGAGACCTGAATTAGGATCTTGGTTATCGGGAAAGGACACGGTAAAATCTTTGTCCTTATGTCGAATTAAACTCCGTTACATAACCACTATCAGTTTTTTCGAGTTGGATCCAGCCAGGGATCACACTGAACAAGCATCTTTCTGAGAGAGAGGATTTAGACCTCACGAATATCGAGGACGCTCCAGCTCAAACTTCAGAGTCGAAGACTGATCCTCGCTCAAACCGGAGAATAAGGATTGAAAGACAGGGTGACGGTGAAATAACTCTTGGTTTTTACAAGAGGCTAATCCTGAGCCTGGCGGGGCAGGTCTACGTTGAGCATCGTACGATGTATGGGTGGAGCGGATCGCTTCCCTTCTACGCTTTCAAATGCCCCGCCCACGGGACCGTGGTTGACTACCCCCATGGCTACGATCAGAGGCTGGACTGCCCAAAATGCCACAGAGAAAGAGATTTCCTGAGAATACTCACCGGGTAAGCGATCTGGCGCAACAAAGGGTTAGATGATGTAACCGCTGTCAATCCTCTCAAAGTCGGGGACCCGTTCTAGGTCCATCTCCTCTCCGAGGGACTCGAAGGCCTCGGGGCTCAGGTTCACCCATGGGCCTGTGGCTGCCGCCTCCACGATGTAGTGTCCCCTCCCAAAGTTGTCCAGACATATCCTGTACGTGAGGCTTCTCACCTGCTTCTCGTCGACGTAGCCGAGGGTGTGGAGGTACTCGTGGAGCAGTATTGAGAAGACGTATGCCTTCCACTTCGGCTCCGTCTTGGCTGCTGCTTTGATCAACTTCCTGTTGAGGACGATGTCGTTGGTCCCCATAGGATGGAATGCGCCGACCCTCATAGGTAGGTTGCCCAGGTAGAGCATTAACCCTACTCTGTGCTGGCCCAGTGATCTATTGACGGCTTTCTTTACAAGGGTGAAGATATCGCCGTACGATTTAGCCTTCTCTATATCAGCCGATATCAGAATCTATTCTCCCTTTATTGTACGGCCTCTACCGACTTGACGCTTGGCACCTTCTTCTTCAGGTAGTTCTCGACTCCCAACTTCAGGGTCATCTGGGACATCGGGCATCCTGCGCAGGCGCCTTTGAGCCTGACCTTCACGACGCCGTCCACGACGTCGACTAGCTCAATGTCTCCCCCGTCTACCTGTAGGCGTGGGCGTACCTCTTCAAGGGCTTGTGCGATCTCTTCTCTCAATTTTATGCCTCTTCTGAAAGGGTTTATACAAGAGTATATAAACCTTCATCGGCCGGCGACAAGATCGTATTTAACGCTTGTGTGTCCGTCGTTCCCGGAGGCTCATTTTTTCGTTAGGTTAAAAAGGGGTGAATCCTCGGATTTCAGGTGTGCTCACGGTATGTCCGAGGATAAGGAGCTTGAGAAGATCAAGGAGCAGATGTTGAGGAGGATGATGGAGCCTCCCGATACGGGTCCCTGGACTGACGGTGCAGTCGTGGAGCTGGATGGCAGGAGCTTCGACGGCGCGCTGGGGAAGGTCCAGAAACCTGTCCTGGTCGACTTCTGGGCTGATTGGTGTGGGCCCTGTAAAATGATCAAGCCCGTCTTCGAAGCCCTTGCAAAGGATTTCTCGGGTAGAGCCTACTTCGCAAAGGTGAACGTAGATGAGAACCAGGTACTGGCGAGGAGATATGGGGTCTTGAGCATACCTAACTTCGTGCTCTTCATGAAGGGACGACCTGTTGATCGGATCGTCGGGGCTGTTAGTAGACCGCGTTTCGAGGCTGTTCTGAACAAGCATATCGAGGATATATGAGGAAATAAGTTTCAGGCCCTAGGCTAGCTCAAGTTCCTTCCTGTCTCTTCCACCTTTCAGCGAGTAGGACGAGATCACGACCCTTCCAGGGACCTTTTTAGCTCTCACCGTCCACTCAACCGTTCCCTTGGAGCCCTCTGCTCTCCCGCTTGATACGCTGTATGACGGGTGCCCCGGGAGCCTGTCTGAGCGTCCCTCGAGGTTGCCCAGGCTGCTCCGCTCCTTCCCGCCGATGAGCTCCACGCCGTCGCCGAGCTCAATCTTGACCCTCACGGGCTTGTCCAGCTTGATCTTCTTCCTCTGCTCCGTGAGGTTCGTGGCGAGGAATCCCAGGTTCGAGACTTCAGCCTTTATCTTGTAGAGGCCCTCCCCTATCGCCGTCGCCTCCGTCTTGGTGATCTTGACCTGAGGTAGCATCGCAGCGAGCCTGATGGGGAACATGAAGATCTTGTCCAGCGCCGAGTCCAGTAGGTGGGGTGGTGGGTTCTGCATCGTGTACTTGGTCCTCATCCCCCCTATCTCGACGGCTCCAAGCTGGGGGTGTTCATGGGGCGCCCAGTCGGCGAAGCCTTCTCCGCCTGTCTCCTTGTCGATCCAGGCCATGAGCTTGAGGCTCTCCTCCTCTGAGAGGTCTCCCATGACGAAGCGCATGCCCCTTTCGTGGAAGTCCTTGAATCCGGCCCGAGTCGGCATGTCCCAGATCTCGATGCCGTACATGAGGAGGCCGAAGTGGTCGTACCACCAGTCCATGGAGCATCCCGTCCTCGCCCCCTTCTTGTTGAGGGTCATCTCCTCGTATGGCGACAGGATCGGCCATCCGCTCATCTCCGTCCCGATCTCTCCGAGGGCGTTGTAGACCGCCAGGTCTTTTTCCAGCCCCTTCTCCTCCCAGTGCTTGTCGCTCCACAGGGCGTAGGGACGCATCACGATGCCGCTGTAGGTGTGATATGTGAGGAGGCCGCCGATGTTCTTGTGCTCCCAGAAAAAGTCTGCCATGGCCCGTACCTCGGGCTCGAAGAGGGGGAAGAGCCCCGCCTGCCCTGATTGGATTGGGGACCAACCCGCAGGGTAGTTCCTGTTGGATCCTCCTATCCACCTGGAGGGCGCCATCTTGACCTCGCCGCCCGTGTAGTTCTTGATCATCCCCTCTCTGTAGACTTTATAGTAGACCCCGCCTGCCTCCTCGGGCTTCCTCTTGACCAGGACTCTCTTGTCCTTCTCGCTGACCTTCCAGTCTCCGTTGGGGTCCTGGATACGCATCATCGTGATGTAGCCGTCGCCGTTCAGGTCCTCAGGGTAGAGCCCTTCCGCGAACTCGTCTTCGAAGTCAGGGTTGGGGATCCCTCAGCCTACGCGGCTGTATGGTTGGGTCATGTAGATCTCGGATCCGTCCGGGTTGACCCTGGGCATCACGTAGAAGGCCTTCTCTTTCAGCAACTCGGTGATGAAGGGGTCTTCGCCGTGCTGGGTGAGCAGATGCCATGCTGCCTTGAGGCAGGCCTCTGTCCCTGTGATCTCCCCTGCATGGGTGTTGCCGTCGATCCAGAAGCCGGGCTTCTCGTCCGCTGGTCCGGTCTCCTTGTTGGTTATTGTCAGGACCCAGAGGTCATTGCCCTTCGGGGTTTTCCCGATGGTGATCATGGTGGCTAGGTCGGGGTAGTTGATCGCCCAGCCTTTCAGGATCTCCGTGACCTCATGATAGTCGTGATACTGATCGAAGGAAATCTCACTCATAATAATCACCTTGAATAATGATTCTAAAGGATAAAAAAGGGGGTGTTAGGCCATCACGTTTCTGATGGCTCTGGCTATCTTCTCCCTGTCGGGGAGAAGCTGCTTCTCCAGCGTCGGGTTGAAGGGCAGCGGGACGTTGGGCGTCGCCACCCGGTAGACGGATGCCTTGAGGTTGTTGAATCCCTTCTCAGCGACGATAGCCGAGACCTCGGCGCTGAACCCGCATCGCTCGTAGTCCTCGTCGACGACGACAAGGCGCCCAGTCTTCCCCACGGAGTTGAGGATGGCCTCCTCGTCCAGGGGGACGATGGTCCTCGGGTCTAAGACCTCGACGCTGGCCTCCTTCTTCAGGCCGTCTGCCGCCTCCATGACTAAGCCAACCATCCTGCCTGTCGCCACGACGGTGACGTCGCTCCCCTCCCTGACCAGGTTGGCTACCCCGAAGGGAACCGTGTATG
This sequence comes from Candidatus Bathyarchaeota archaeon, assembly GCA_030602935.1. GTDB lineage: Archaea > Thermoproteota > Bathyarchaeia > TCS64 > TCS64 > BS750m-G28. The sequence continues at coordinate 5,443 of JAUVYU010000009.1, forward strand.
GTTCCTCGGGCACGGGGCCTTTCGTCCTGCCGAGGAGGCGGTGCTCCATGAACACCACGGGATTGTCATCCTTGATGGCGGTGATGAGGAGCCCCTTGGCGTCGTATGGGTTGGAGGGCAGCACGACCTTCATCCCGGGCATGTGGGCGAAGATGGAGTAGAGACTCTCCGAGTGGGTGGCCCCCGAGGAGGTCCCTGCGCCGTAGGAAGCCCTGAGGACCATGGGGACCTTGACGGCCCCCCCGGACATGTAGTGGCTCTTCGCCATCTGGTTGAGGATCTGGTCCATGGCGACGAGGCCAAAGTCAACGAGCATCAGCTCGACGATGGGTCTCAGGCCCCTGATGGCCGCGCCGACCCCCATCCCGATGAAGCTGGTCTCGGTGATGGGCGTGTCCCTGACGCGCTCCCTCCCGAATCTCTCCTTGAGCCCCTTAGTGGCCCTCCTCCAGCTGCTGGAGACGTTCTCGCCGAAGAGTATGACTGTGGGGTCCCGCTCCATCTCCTGGATGTGGGCTTCGTTTATGGCCTCGCTGTACGTGATGACTCTCTCAGCCATGTCAGGCACCCTCCACGAAGACGTCGTCGAACGCCTCGATCGGCTCAGGGTCAGGGCTGCCAAGGGCGAAGGCGATGGCCTCCTCCACGGCCGCCGACTCCTCCTTCCGTATCTTCTCATCGATCTCTGGTGTAAGCGTCCCGTCGGCCAAGAGCTTCTGCTTCAGGTTGTGGATGGGGCACCAGACCCTATCGTCCTCCTCTGCCTCGATACGGCCCTCCAGGTTTCCCTCGATTTGGTGGACCTTGAACTCCAGCAGTGTAGGGCCCTTCCCCTCTCTGGCCCTCCTCACCGCCTCCCCCGCCACCTCGTAAATCTCGAGGACGTCCCAGCCGTCGTGGGAGGAACCCGGCATCCCGTAGGCCGAGGCCCTGTCCGAGATCCTCTCGATACTGAGCTGGGGATAGTCGATCTCGTGGCCCAGCATCCTCTGCACCTCGGGGGAGCTGTTCTCGCAGACGAAGACCAGTGGCAGCTCCCAGCATGCGGCGAGGTTCAACGTCTCCTGGACGCCCCCCTGGTTGGAGGCTCCCTCCCCGAAGTAGGAGACAGCGACGCCACCGTCCTTCTTTATCTGGTGGGCCAAGGCGTACCCGGCGACCATGGGGACGCTTCCCCCGACTATCCCGTTTGCGCCCAGGGACCCCGACTCGGGGTCGAATGTGTGGTAGGGGCCGGCCTTTCCCTTGTTGAAGCCCGTCCTCTTGGCGCAGAGCTCGGCCAGCAGCTTCTTGAGGCTGCATCCCTTGGCGATGAGGTGGCCTATGGGCCTGTGGGTGCTCCCTATCTCGTCCCCCTTGTCGAGGTGGGCGCTGACGCCCGCGGCGACGGCCTCCTGGCCGGTGTACATTCCGAACCGGGCGGGGAGCTTTCCCTCGCTGATGAGCTTCCTGCATCCGTTCTCGAAGGTCCTGATGCGGACCATAGATCTGTAAAGTTTGAGCTTGGTTTCCTTATCCATTGTAGATTTACACGGCACATAATGTGGTCAAGGACGATTTAGTATTTTCCTAACATAGTGCCATCTCATCGGGAAATAACGCACGCTCAGTGACGACATGCTGTGGATCAGAATAATCCAATTAGATCTAGGATGTTGAGGACGAGGAACAGCGTCAGGGTGGCTGCGGTGTCAGCAACAGTCGTTATAACTGGTATCGCTACGTTATCTGGGTTCAGCCCCCTCTTGTAGGCGGCGTGTGCAACTGCCAGCGCAACGATGGCTATCGGGAGGAAGCTGATGAGGTTGGATAGGATCGCCACCGATATAAGGGAGGCGAGGTCCGCCGCCTTGACGCTCGGCCTCACGATGGCGTAGGTGACCAGCCCGAAGAAGCCGTGGATAAGGAGGGCGACACCTTCGACCTGCATGATGGTGGAAATGGACGCCTTCACCTCGTCGCGAAGATCTCTGATGTACCCCAACGCTAGGTTAGTGGTGGTCGTCGACCCAATTATGGACCCGATGTTCCCGAGGGCGTTGGTTAGCCCCGGATAGAGGACCATGACTCCCGGGTACCTCAGGAGCTCCGCGCTCATCCTCGAGAGGAAGGCGCCGTTCAGGCTCCCGAATATGCTCGACGTCACAACCACGGTCGCGCCCTCCTTGATGGTCTTAAAGAAGAAGGGGACACGCCAGTTCTGCCAGGCGATGTAGCCCGTCGCCGTGAGGATGAGGAGGAAGATCGCCCAGAGCAGGATCTGGTACGCTCCCCCCCATAGGACGAGGAAGACCGTGGCAACGAAAACGGTCGACACAACGATGTCGTTCACTGACGCCAGTATTGGGTAGACTAGGATGTCTGGGTCGAGCCCCCTTCTGAATGTCATAATCGCTATCATCATCGTCAGGGGGATGGAGATGGCCATGGCAGTAACGCAGGCCACCGGCGGGACGACCATGAAGATCAGGAGGTGCTGAACTGAGACGCGTCCTAGCGCGAGGTTCAGCAGGAAGGAGGTGCCCCCCATGATGAGGGTGTCGACGAGGGTGATGACGAATATGGAGCTGATGAGCTGGTAGTAGACGGGGGTGTTCTTCCTCATCTGGGGGCGGATGAGGCCGATGTGAAGCATCGTGGCGAGGTTCCCAGAGAAGATCCCCCCTATGCCGCCCCTGATGGTGAGAACCGGGGGGAAGAGGGCGAGTATCCAGGGGGCTGCCTTGAACTGGGGTGTGAAGATGGAGATGAGGCCCCCTGCGACGAGGCTCAGGGTGTTGAACAGGAGGGCTATTAGGGTCTGGGCTGGGATCGAGCTATAGAATGGCCTCTTCGGCCCAGTGTCGCTCACTGTTGCCCCATGACCGTGACTTCCTCATGTTCGTTCAGTAGGACTCGTAGTCCTAGCCTATCAGGTCATCTTTTCCCTTAAAAAGGTATCATCGGCATGCAAATGCCATAATTTGGGTTGAGGAACCTAATCAAGGCGTGAGAGGAAAGGAGATGTCAGAAACTAACGCTTCTACGCCTCAGTGACCTATTATTTTCCTTTCTTTCTCCTTGAGGAAGGCTTTTAGACCGTTTATGGTCGTTGCGTCGCTCTCAATGGCGATCGAGTCCCGGAGCTCCTCCGGGATAGCCCTCAGGGCCGTCCTCTTCAGGTTCTCGGTCATCCAGACAACCCTCGCGTACCCCCCGTCGGCCTGCAGGAACTTTCTGCTCAGCAGATAGGCGGTGGCGATGGCGGCGGCCCCCTCCCTGTACTGCCTCCCGGCCACCATGTTAGCGAGCTTTGTCCAAGTCATGCCTCCGGGGGCCTCGCCCTCGTATCCCCGGTGGACGATGGCCAGCCCGTCGACCTCGGGGATGTGGTAGACGACGTTCTGGAAGCAGCTGCACGAGGTGTGGGGGTGGTCGAATACGCTGTGGAGGAAGACCCTACCGACTCTGCCCTCTGAGCGCTTCTCGGTGGAGGCGTTCACGCCCTCGTACTCCCCCTTCACTGGGTCGAGGCACTCCCCCTTCTCGACGAGTTCGCAGCCGTTGTAGATGTCGCCGGGGTCCAGGACGGCGTTCGCCTTGATCTGGTACCAAGGCTTGCTGCACTGAGCCGGTCGGTCGGGGGTGACTGTGCAGGCGTGGGCCAGAGCGAAGGAGCGACAGCGCACGCACCCGTAGAAGACGTCGAGATCGTCCTCAGATGTCTCCCGGATGATCTTAGTTCTCTCTTCAACGTAGTCCGAGATCTCTGGGGAAAGGCGTCCCTCCTCCTCGCCGTCTAGGATGAACGTCACTTCGATGGGTCCGATGGCGCCGAACTCATTCCTTAGGCCGTTGATCACAAGCTCTCCAAGATGATTGAGCGTGAAGCCTGCGTCACTGGCCTGCTCTGTAAGCTCGTAGACCATGACCCCCCCACCCTTCTTCCTGACCTTGACCCCCTTGGCCACGTTGATGACCCTGCGTAGGATGGCCTCAATCCACAGGGTGACTGGAAGGTCAGCTGCCTCGTTGCCGAGCTCCACGAGGATGCTGAAGCCCGAGGCGTCGTCGACTGAACCCGTGATCTCAATGGAGTCCCTCGTGGTACTTGGGGAGGGCCTGACGACTATGAAGCTGCCCGGTGAGCCCTTGATCTGGAGAGCCAGGTCGTCCGGGTTGAGCTGCTCGCGGGTGAACGGTTGCCCAATTGGGACGGGCATTTCTGGCGTGGGCTTCTCTACGAGCCTTGACCTTATGTTCGGGAGCTCCCAGGCCTTCTCGACCATCTCTGGG
>JAUVYU010000262.1 GCA_030602935.1 Candidatus Bathyarchaeota archaeon
GGCCGTTTCGTCGAGGAGCTCCGTCGTGACGTCCTTGGGGGTCTTCCCCTCGCTTATTGCGACCCTGACGAGCGTGGCCACGATCTGGTGGGCGGTCCGCCACGGCAGCCCCTTCTCCACCATGATCGCCATGGCCAGGTCGGCGGCTCCGCTCCAGAACTCGCCGGCGAGCTCCTCGTTCCGCTCCTTGTCCACCTTGAGCGTCTCGAAGAAGCCCGGCATCATCCTGAGGCCGTTGATAATGTCCGTCCAGGACCTCTGCATTCCCTCGTCGTTCCTGGCCTCGAGGAGCCGCGCCTTGACGTTGACGGTCACGTCCGCCATCCACCGGAGGGCCATGGGGTTCTTCTTCTGGGGCATGATGCTGCTCGTCCCGCAGTACCTGTCAGCTGGTTCCACCAGCCTGAACTCGTGGGTGCTGTAGAGCAGGAGGTCGAAGAACAGCCCGCTGATGACGTTGCTCAGTGTCAGCAGCACGGCGTATGAGTCCAGGGCGTATCCCTCGTGTTTCTCGGCGTCGAAGCAGTTCCTGTAGAGGTCCGTGAAGCCAAGGAGTTCCATCGTCCTGCGGCGGCTGAAGTTGGGCACGTCCGTGCCCGTCCCGATGGCGGATCCCGCGGGGCTGACCTGCATCAGCTCGTAGGCGGCCTCGAGCTTCCGGAACTCCCGTTCCAGCTGGTTCACGAAGGCCATGACGTAGTAGCCCCAGGTCATCACCTGGGCGTGCTGCATGAGGTTGGTCGAGCCGTAGACAGTCAGACCGGCTGAGTACATGGGTGTGATCGTCTCAACGTGCCTCTCCGAGAAGTCCACCATGGCCTCCACTGCGTCGAGCAGGGCATCCATCGCATTGAGGACGTACTCCCTCTGAACGATGTGGGAGGACGTGGTCCTCAGGTCCCCTGTGCTCCTGCCCACGTGGATCCTGCCGCCCACGTCCCAGCCCAGCTCGGTGATCAGGTAGGCTTCGCCGGAGTGATCCTCTCCGCCCACCCTCTCCCTGGCTTCGACGACGCCCTCCTCCTCCATCTGCCTGAAGGCCTTCAGGATCTTCACCCCGTCCTCCCTAGGTATGATGGCCTGCTCCGTGAGCATGACCACGTGGGCCTTGTCGAACATGTGGTACGCGGCGTACGGGGGCTTCCCATCCCATCCTTTCAGGGCCTCCTCATACTCGGGGGCCATAGCCTCCATGAGGCGGCCTATCCCTGGCCTCTTGGCGAACCAGAGATGCCCCCTGTAATCATAACCCTCAGGTGATTTATCGGACATCGGTATTCTCAAGATTAATGGAGTCGATGACTACTATTTAATCTAAAATTACGTCGTGCCTCACCCAGGCAGCCATGCTAATTGTCCCGTGGTCGTTCATCGGACTTGGATCGGGTAAAATGCGGGAGGATCGGGTACACGTCGGCGCCCTTGTTGAACTCCCTCGCGTTCGAGCTCTCAAGCACCTTCCTGATGATGGAGTACAGCTTCTTGTAGGACTCCATGGACTTGACCACATAGTCGGCGGCCCCCCTCTTCATCGCCTCGACGGCGATAGTCAGGTCGTCGTGGCTCGTCATGAAGATGACTGGTGTCTCGACGCCCCTCCTCCTGATGGCGTCCAACGTCTCCAGGCCGTCCATCCCCGGCATCCTCATGTCCAGCAGGATCAGGTCGAAGCTCTTCGCAGTGCACCGCTCAAGCCCCTCCTCCCCCGACCCCGCCCTCTCGGAGTCAAAGATCTCAGCGGGCTTGGAGAGCTGGAGGTAGCTCTTCATGATCTCGAAGTTCTGGTCGTCGTCCTCGATGAACAGGACCTTGACGGACTTTCTCTCTAACCACCTCTTCAGGTCCGCCGGGACGACGTAGCCGTGGAGGCTCTCGTACCTCGCCATCCTGAAGTCGAATGAGAGGCTGCACTCGAGGCACTCGAACCTGACCTCGGGCTTGTCGAACTCCCGGCTGCAGTCCCTGCACCTGAAGATGGAGTCTATTACCCTGGTCCCTGACCTGGGATCGCCGTTGAGGGGCCTCTCTGGGTCGGACTCGATGGTCTTCCCGCATTTGGGGCACTTCATCAAGCTGTCGTGCCTGAAGCCGTCCTCGGCGCCCATGAAGCCGCAGAGGACATGCTCCAGAATCTTTACCCTCTTGACGTTGATGGACCCGCAGCTCCGGCACTCGAGGCGGACGGCTATCTTGTGGGAGTCGCACTTCGGGCAGGCGGCCACGGGGTCGTGCTCCTTCACGTGGAGGAAACCCTTCTCCGCAAGCGAGTCAAGGATGTGCCTCAGCCTCTTCCCCCCGTATGTCCGCCTCATCTCCTCCAGGCCCTCGTATGACACGCCGTCGGGGCCTATCCTGGGGGTGATCTCCCTGATCCTCAGCTCGAAGACGCCCTGGAGGACCGCCTTCTCCTCCTCGTCGAGCTTCTCAAAATCCCTGGTCTCAACTACTCTCTCATCTGAGTCCTCTCTGGCCTCATGTGCCGAGGTCGAGCCAAAGTCTGGG
>JAUVYU010000208.1 GCA_030602935.1 Candidatus Bathyarchaeota archaeon
CCCTGACGGCGGTCGACGTCGGGGGCGTCCACTCCCTCCACACGCCGACGGAGGGCGGCGTCATGAACGGCATATGGGAGATAGCTGAGGCCGCAAACGCCGGGGTGGTCATCGAGGAGTCTGCCATACCCCAGGCGGATGAGACCAGGGTGATCTGCGAGGCGCTGGGCGTCGATCCCCTGAGGCTCCTCGCCTCTGGTGCCCTCCTGATTGTTGTTGATCCGGATAAAGCCGGTGAGCTGGTCTCCGTGCTGGGAGAGTCCGGGGTGGTTGCCTCGGTCGTCGGGGAGATACGTCCCCCCGAGGAGGGGCGGATGCTCGTGGCGAGTGACGGAGGGAGAACACCCATCGAGGCGGTGGTCCAGGACGAGCTGTACAGAATCCTGGATGTGTATGGCGGCAAGGATCAGTAGGTTGGTCAGGATAGGGGAGGTTAGCTCCCGGTCTTCTCCTTCAGCCAGCCCGTCACCTCGTCCAATGTCGATGCGAGGGACGGTACCATGTACCTGTATGGTGAAAGCTGCTGGTTCAGGGAGTCGGAGATGTCCATGGCTTCGTCCAGGTTCTCCGAGGTGGGTTCTCCAATCAGCTCCTGAATCTTGGACATTGCGTTGATTGCGTCGTCGACCATCTGACCGTATCCCCGGTAGCCTTCAAGGAAGGATTTGGCCGACTGAATCTTATCTATAATCTCTTGGTTCTCCAATATCGATCACGACCGCTCAAGACTGGATTCCATCCCCCATATGTGGTTTTCCTTCACCTGTGAAAAGCTCCCGTTGCTCCCAATTTAATGGACTCATACACGGATTACATTAGCATGCAGGAGCTAATCTGATCAAGGACATCCAGAGGGCTCCCAGAGGACCACTCTATATAACATTCATGGGTTAACTATAGTTAGATGTCTTCCGCCGTCAGGGCCGCCCGCCTGCTCATGGAGATCGAGCCCCAGGAGTTCCGGGTCCTCCAGGCCATCGAGCTGGGCATGTCGGGCTACAGTTTCGTCCCCCTGAAGGAGGTGGTGAAGTACTCTGGGCTGAAGGAGGGCGAGGTGGTGTTCAGGCTCCGAGAGCTTGACAGGAAGGAGCTCCTGTACCGGCAGCCCGAGCCCTACCCGGGGTACATCCTCAACTACACGGCGTACGATTGCCTCGCCCTCAATGCCCTGGCGAAGGCCGACCTCCTCAGCTCCCTGGGGCGGTCCCTCGGGGTGGGGAAGGAGGCTGACATCTTCGACGCTATCACGGACGACGGCCTCCAGGTCGCCGTCAAGTTCCACCGGCTGGGACGGACCAGCTTCCGGGAGACCCGGAGGAAGCGGGGCTACATCGCCAAGCGGGGGCACATCACATGGCACCACCAGTCGAGGCTTGCGGCCGAGAGGGAGTTCAGCTTCATGAGCATAGCCCACGCGGCGGGGGTGGCCGTCCCCGAGCCCTACAAGCAGAACCGCCACGTCTTGGTGATGGGCTTCATCGACGGCTTCAACCTCGTCGACATCATAAAGCTCGACGACCCCGCGGGCTTCCTCGACGACATCCTGCTGAACGTGCGGCTGACGTACGCGGCTGGAATCATCCACTGCGACCTCAGCGGGTTCAATGTCGTAGTGACCAAGGACGGGAAGGTCCTGTTGATCGACTGGCCCCAGGCGGTCTCCGTGGACCACCAGAACGCCGAGGAGCTGTTGAAGAGGGATGTGGCGAACGTCCTCAACTACTTCAAGAGGAAGTTCGGGGTCGAGAGGGACATCGATGAGGTCATTGAGTACGTTAAAGGGAGTTAGGGTCTCCAGCCCTCGAGGAGGGCGATGAACAGGGATGAGGCGGTGAGGTCAGCCGTCGTCCCGGGGTTCAGGGCTCCCCCAGCCTCAGCGAGCTCATCATCAAGACTCTGAAGCATCTCCGACCCAGTTTCCGAGCCGCAGCCACCCTCCTCCAGGATGCGCTCAGCCCTTCCGCTCACCTCCTCAGCGAGGGCCTTCCCGCTCTTCCTCGCTATGAGGGAGTCGGGGTTGCGTGACAGGATGTTGAGGAACGTGTCCACAACGGCCGTGTTCACGTCGCCGGACTCCAGGGCGGCCTTCAGGTAGGAGTAGCCCTCCTCGAATGTGACGTTGAAGCCCGAGGTCCACTCCCTGCAGATGTGGTCCCTCTCGGAGCAGAGCCCGAAGACGTCGAGGAGGGTCAGCCCCTTCTCCACGAGTTCGCTGGTGGACTCCGGGTCGTAGACGTCGAGCTCATCCACCTCCCCCAGGACCCTGGGGGTCATGGCAGTCCTGATCGCCTCGTAGACCAGGGCGGCGTCCTCTGGAGTAGTTGAACGTGTCACGAGCTCCAGCTTCCCCCGCAGGTCCTCGACGTCTATCTCCTCATGCCTCCTCAGGGTCGAGCCGGCGGCGACTGCGATGGGGGCGAAGAGTAGGACGACCCCAAGGTTTACGTTCCCTCCACCCTGCCATGCCAGCGAGTCTGTGACCGCTTCAAGGATCAGCCCGCCAAGCCCGATCTCGTTCCACCTGCGCTCACCATCCTCGGCCTCATACCCCCTGACGGCCAGCTTCCCCATGGCTTCTCCGAGGGCGACAGCCCCGGCGAGGAAGTGCTCGTACCTCGTGTTGGGGCGGTCTCTGGTCCTGTGGACGTTCCCCGGCTTCGGGCTGGCCGAGACCTCAAGGAGGGCCGCAAGGGTGGCGCATCGCCTGATGTACTCGCCCGCATCGGCCTTGTTCAATTCGTTCCCCAGACTTTCCTAACCGAATCCGCTTATAAGACCCTCACAAGATAGTTGAGGGCGATGGAACCGGGCGGATGGCTCTCGGGGCCCGTCGAGGGAGACTACATCGAGACGGTTGAAGGGCTCCTCTTCACAGTGAAGGGGCTGCACCACCCCCAGGGCCTCGTTATCGCATACCTCCGCTACGTCCCGGATCCCGGGGGGGATAGACGGAGGGGTGAGGTCCGCCACAGGAGGGCCTACGACCTCG
>JAUVYU010000078.1 GCA_030602935.1 Candidatus Bathyarchaeota archaeon
AGAGGTCCCGGGCCAGCGCGAGGATGCCCGTCGTCTTACCCGTGCCAGCGGGGCCCACGAAGAGGAGGTGGGGGAGGTTCCTGTCCTTGACGAAGCTCTTGAGCCTGGAGACGATCTCCGTCTGGTTCCACATCTCGTCAAGTACTGTAGGGCGATACTTCTCCGCCCACATACCGCTGCTCATCATTTATCGCTCCTATACAGGTGTTCCACCGTTTTAAACTTTGAACTAGTGGCGGAGCAATGAAAACACATGCAATGAGCTCTCGGTCTTTAGACCCAGCTCACCCTCTCCGCATCCCATTCTCTGAGCATTCGTGCAAGTTCTCCTATGTGGTGAGCGTTGTGCCGCAGCAAGTAGAGAAGCTTCACATGTACATTGGGCAGCCACTCCTTGAAACCGTCGTTCATCTCCAAGTCATTGTCGTCCTTGGTGCCAAAGAATTCGCTGATCTCAGACTCAAGCTTTCCCTGATATTCGAGGAGGGCCGCCTTGCTTGGATAGTACTTCTCGGGGTCGTCGGCCTTGTACTTGGGGTCCCCGTACAATCCTCCCCATCCCATTCCCTCCGGCGTGTCTCTGAAGTAGAACTCCTGGGTGGCTATGATGTGGTAGACGGTGTCTGAGAATGTCCAGCCGTTGTAGGTCCTGTTCCAGCATCCTTCCGGTGCCTTGTCAATCGCCTGACGGAGCATGTCCCAGCTGCTCTGGAACTGAGACAGCAACGCCTCACAAGCCGTCCTTGTTACCATGATTCAGCATTGGTTGAAGATGATATAACGGTTTAGAGCGTAGAAGGGATATACCTATCGCTCCTTGTACTCCCTCTGTCCTTTTTTCCATATGTCTAGAGCCCAATGGCTACCGCTAGAGTTGAAGAATTAAAAAGAAAACAAAAAAGGGAAATTTATGCCTGCGAATAGACATCGTCGATTGGCAGCAGCTTCCTCGCGTCGTCGAAGTATCTCAGCACGGCAACGCCTTTGTCGGTGATCACATACCTCCGCCTTGAACGCCCGCTCCCGTCTCCCGACTCCTCGGAGATGAGCCTCTGCTCCAGCAGCTGGCCCAGCACCCTCTGAGTCGGCTTCCAAGACAGGTTCGCAGCGTACATTATGCGGGTCGGCTTGTCCACGCCGTCCCGCACGGCCGACAGTATGCTCAACCGGATCTCTAACCTCGACCTTCTAGGAGACATCACAGCCACACTCCAGCACAGCAACCAAAGGAGCCCACGCCCCTAAGCCTACTGCGTAGTCGCCGACTCCACGTTTACTTCAGTGATGTAGTTCGCGTTGTTCGTGTAGACGGAGATGCTTATCGCGGTGCCGATGTCATCGAGCTGAACGTTGTCAGGATCCTTGATGAACACAAGCAGCTCACTACCACTCTGCAGCGGAACATCACCCGACACAACGGCGTACGCATATGTCTGCCAGGTGAATCCACCGGTCATATCCGTGTAGTTGCATACGGTGAAGTCATCTGTGATGCTTGTGCCAGCCGGCACACGGTAGACGAATACGTCCGCCCATGCCTCCTCGACGCCTCTGACGGCGATCTTGTCGATGAGTATGTCCTTCCCGCCCAGGTTCTGCAGCTTGAAGGCGCCGATGGCGCCCGTGCTGTTGACCCAGATGTGAGGCTTGCTGAGGGCTATCTGCTCGTTCTCTGTCCTGGTCATGGTGATGTTGGTTGCGTAGTATGTGGCGACGGCTGCGAGTAGTACGGCTACGACTAGTAGTATGAGTGTTGACACGACTTCGCTTAGTGCTTTACTTTTCCTCATTTTCTAACCACCTTTTCGGTTACCTGTACCAAGTGGACCCTGTATCTGGATATGTTCGTTTGTGTGTAGCTGAAATCTACAGCAAGGATACGTTACGCAGATATGGATTATCATAACGTGCGTCAATTTACGTCATTTTCGACGCCTTTCTGTGAACCGCCTGAACAATTTTTACTCAAATATACCCTTTTATTTAACTCGAAAGCGTCGTTTATCGTTAATGTATTTTAATTCTGAGAGAAGAACAGCGTCTCTAAGCGATCCTGATTGGGATAAAGGATTAATAATGAAACCTTAACCTATTGTAGGATTTACATGGCGAAGATACTTGAAGATATCAGGATTCTAGACTTCACCCACGTCTGGTTCGGTCCGTACTGCACGATGATGCTTGCGGAGCTGGGCGCGGAGGTCATCAAGGTGGAGCCCCCGTGGGGGACCATCGGGCGCCTCGGCCCAGGTGCCCTGTTCAAGCAGGTGAGCACCACCTTCTACGCGCTGAACCTCAACAAGAAGGACATCTCGGTCGACCTGAAGAGCGAGGAGGGGAAGTCCATAATCAAGGAGCTGATAAAGCAGTCGGACGTCGTCGTCCAGAACTTCGTCCCTGGGACCCTGGAGCGGTTAGGCTTCAGCTACGAAGTACAGAAGGAGCTCAACCCCAAGATCATCTACGCAGCTCTCTCGGGCTTCGGTCAATCCGGCCCGTACAGCAGGTACGCATCCTACGCGGTCATCGCAGAGGCTATGAGCGGTCACACGTTCAGCAACGCAAGGCGCATACGGGGCGACGGCCCCCCATCATCACTGGCAGGCGCCATCGGCGACATAGGTCCAGCGACATTCGCTGCGTTCGCAATCACGGCTGCTATACGTCACAGGGATAGGACCGGTGAGGGGCAGATGGTGGACATCAACCAGACGGACACCATGGTCTCCTTCAACACCTGTAGCTCGGTCGGCCATGCCCTCTGGGTGGATAGTGGCCAGACGCCGCCTGAGAGGAGGAGGCGCGATGACCCCACCCGCATCGGCGGAATGTACAAGGTCAGCGACGGCTGGGTGCAGCTGATGGGTGCCAGGGCGAAGGCCCTCGACAGCTTGAAGGAGGTCCTCGGGGTCGAGGAGCTCACCAATGAAATGCTGAAGGGGCATATCGAGAAGATGACCCGCCGCGAGGCGTTCAAGTTCCTGGGCGAGATGGGCTTCCCGTCGGCTCCTGTGTACGAGGCCCATGAGGCTATGGACGACCCTCACCTCCTGGAAAGAGGCATGTGGGTCAAGGCGTCCCAACCAGCCGTAGGCGAGTACAGGGTGCCCAACTTCCCGGCGAAGTTCTACAAGACTCCCGGTGAGGTCGTCTCAGGCGCCCCCATGCTGGGGCAGCATACTGAGGAGGTCCTGACCACGATGCTGGGTTACACCCCGGAGCAGGTCAAGGCCTTGGAGAAAGAGGGCAAGGTAGTCTGCTGGAGAGGATAACTCTCCCAATCTTTTTGTTCTTGCATTCATTGCGAAGCTAGTATACTCTGTGTCTGATTCACAAAGTAAGTAAATTAATTGAGAATATCTCGTTATACTCTCGTCAAGAGTTTAGAAATGATTAGGTTATTCTCGCACCATTGGGAATCTCGTGGTCGGTCGTCAGGAGCGCTAGCTTCCCGTCTATCTCGGCCGCCAGGAGCATGCCGTATGACCACTGGCCGAAGATCTTGGCCGGCTTCATGTTCAGGACCACGGCTATCACCTTCCCTGCGAGGTCGTCGGCCGTGTACCAGTCGACGAGGCCTGTGACTATCTGGCGTAGCTCCCCTCCTATGTCTACCTGCAGCTTGTAGAGCTTGTCGGAGCCGGGTACCTTCTCCACTTCGGCCACGGTCCCTATTCTTATGTCGAGCTTCTTGAACTCCTTCATGGTGATTACGTCGCTCAATCAGGACACCTTCTCCTTATACGAATCTGAACCCTAATAAATGAAATGTCGGGAACATCGGAGGCCGCTCCCCCTGGGAATGCTCAAGGCTCCCTCAGGAACCTTGCGGCTATCAGCGCATACATCTTCGATACTGGAGGCAGCCAATCCAGGGGCACGTACTCGTTCTTCTGATGCGCTCCACCCCTCTGAGGCCCGAGATGTAGGCAGGGTATCCCTCCCTCTCCGGCGAATATGTTTGCGTCGGTTATCCCCGATGCGTATTCGTACAACGGCTCTCGTCCTATCACCTCTCTGTAGACCTCGTCGAACACCTGCAGGATAGGATCGCTCTTCTCCATGACGTATGCCTCGTACCTCGGTGGCTTGGTCTTCACCTCTACCTTGGCCTTCAGCTCCAGGGACTCGACGAGCCTCTCCATGTCCTTGATGGCTGTCTCCACCGTCTCACCCGGGACAAGCAGCCTGTTGACCTCGAAGCGGCAGTTGGCTGGTACGACCACCGAGTAGACCTCGTAGCCCCCCTCTATCTTGAGGGTTGAGTAGTTGCTCCTACCGAAGTCCGGATGGTCCTTGAACTCAAGCCTGTCCAGGTTCGCGATGATCGTGCTGGCCTCCTCAACGGCGTTCACCCCGAGATGGGGCCTGAACCCGTGAGCCGCCTTGCCATGGACGTAGATGTCATAGAGGATCTTCCCCGTTATACCCAGGGGGATGGGCTTCGTCTCGTCCCCCGGGTATGGCTCAGCCAGTATGATGGCATCGACGTCTGCGAGGTCGGTCTTCAGCAGAGCCTTCGCCCCTAACCCGTAGGCTTCCTCGTCGATGACCCCTGAGAAGGACAGTTCCCCGTTGAAGCTGTAGCCGGACTCGACCAACGCTTTGAGCGCATTTATCGTGCACGCTATGCCGGCCTTCATGTCGCAGGATCCGAGGCCGTGCATCCTCCCCTCCTTCGTCACGGGCGTGAATGGGTCCGTGTCCCATCCCTCGACTACGGGCACTGTGTCCGTGTGCCCGTTGAAGTTTAGCCTTCTCCCCGGCCCCTCCCCCTCCAGCCTGGCGTAGACGTTTGGCCTCCCCGGCTCCACCTCGTCCATCTCGCACTTGAATCCCAGGGACTCCAGCTCCGATCTGATGTACTCGGCTAGCTCTCCCTCCTGGCCCACCACCGAGTTTATGCGGATCATGTCCTCGAGGAGTCTGATCGTGTAGGAGTCGTCCAGCCTTGAGAGAACCTCTTCTGTCATCTTGATTTGCTTAAGACATAGCGGGAGGATAAAATGGTTGCTTTACACGGTCTTGGTCTGGGAGTTGTACATGTCCACGACCTCGGTGACCTGGGTCGCCTCCTCGGGAGACTTGTCGTCTCTCCACCTTATGAAGCGGGGGAACCTGACCGCCAACCCAGAGTCCTTCCTGAGCTGATCGTAGGCGGCTATGTGTATCGGG
>JAUVYU010000182.1 GCA_030602935.1 Candidatus Bathyarchaeota archaeon
GGTGAAGCATTGGGATGAGAGGCTTGCGGAGAAGCTGGCCGTGGGTCTATCCGAAATCGACGGTGTTAAGATATTCGGTCCAAGCGACCCCCGGCAGAGGGTGGGGTTGGTCTCTTTCAACGTGAGGGATATGAACCCCCATGATGTAGCCCTCTCCATGGACACCGAATACGACATCGCTATCCGCTCGGGGCATCACTGTGCCCTGCCACTGATGAAGGAGCTCTTCGGCCTTCCAGAGGGGAACGCCCGGGCTTCGACGTACCTCTACAACACGCTGGAGGAGATTGATGTCCTACTGGGAGCAGTCGAGGACATCTCTAGAGGATAACTGCAACGTAAGATACCATTATACCTTCTCTTACCATGCCAGAGCGGAATTTTTTTTTAGGATGGAAATGGAAACAGTCTTCGTAGAAGAGCAGAATAAACAATGAAAAAAAGTAATGAGTTTTTTTACTTCACGAATCTTTCTGGGGCTTTATCGAACGCTGTCTGACACCGCTGATTGCAGAAATAGTAAGTCTCGCCTTTGTAATCACTAGTGAACTTGGCGGTGGACTCGTCGACCGTCATACCGCATACCGGATCTTTCGCCATTTATATCAAGTTAAATCCGTGAATGGGGGTTTTCAAAGGTTTCGGCGACGATGGACCTTTTAGGACCTAAGTACCATCTAGAATGGATTCTCATGGTCATGAGTGATGTGCTCGCACCTGAACTGGTGCTCGTTCGAGGAAAGGTAGTCACAGTCGACGCCCAGGATTCCATCGTGGAGGCTGTAGCCATCAAGGATGGGAAGATATTGGCGCTTGGGTCGAGCGACGACGTATTATCGCTTGCAGGTGAAGGCACTGAGGTCATTGAACTACACGGTAGGACAGTATTACCGGGGATCATCGACAGCCACACGCACCCTAGCAATCTGGCCGCCCGGTTCCTCGAGGTGGACTGCAGGGCACCCCCCGTAAGAAACGTCCAGGATATCCTCGATAAAATCGCGGAGAAAGTCGAGTCCTCGAAGCCAGGGGCCTGGATCCGCGGGGCTAACTTCAACGACTCGAAGCTGGCTGAGAGGCGTCACGTTACACGGTGGGAGCTGGACTCAGTGGCACCCGACAACCCGGTATTAATAAGCTCAGATACTGGCCATCAATCCATCGTCAACAGCAGAGCCCTTGAGATTGCGGGAGTGGATACTGATACAAAAGACCCGTCCGGTGGGAAGATAGACAGGGATGAGAGCGGCGAGGCGACGGGGCTTCTCTACGAGACGGCTTCTGGGCTGGTGAGGAAGCATATCCCTCCGTACTCCTTGGATGAGATCAGGGAGTCTTATCGCAGGGTCGTGGATCTCTGTGCCGAATGGGGCGTGACCTCAACCCACGACGCCAGCGGGAACACGCTTGGGATCAGGGCCTTCAAGCAACTTCTAGATGAGGGCGTGAAGAAGCTGAGGATGAGCCTCATGGTAAGCGTGAGGGGTGACCTCCCGGAGGGGCAGAACATGCTGGACTCTATGGCCCGGCTCGGCGTCGAGAGCGGCTTCGGGGACGACTGGTTGAAGGTGATGTCACTTAAGATCATGGGCGACGGCTCAGGAGCAGGGGGGACGGCTGGAGTCTACACGCCCCAGCACCGCGGGACGAAGGGATTGGGGCTGATGACGACCTCCCATGAGGACATGGAGAGACTGGTGATTCAGGCCCACAACTCCGGGATCAGGGTGAGCATACACAGCATCGGGGACAGGGGCATAGATATCGCCCTCGACTGCATCGAGAAGGCGCAGAGGCTGAACCCGATACCGGACATGAGACACCGCATCGAGCACAACAGCTGCTGCACCCCGAAGCAGCTTGAGAGGATCAAGGAGCTGGGAGTTACGCCGTCCAGCAGCATCGGCTACATGTATGGGATCGGGGACATGTACGCTGAGAACTTCGGTCCCGAGAGGAGCAGGTGGCTCCACCCCCACAGGACGATGAAGGAGATGGGCATCATCGCCGGGGGTAACAACGACTGCCCGGTGACCTTCTACAGCCCCTGGGTACAGATCTACGCGGCGGTGACCCGGAAGACGAGCACGGGACAAGTGGTGGGCTCCGAGGAGGCGATCAGCGTCATGGATGCGATAAGGGTGTACACTTGGAACGGCGCCTACCTGAGCAAGGACGAGGACAAGCTGGGGAGCATCGAGCCTGGGAAGATCGCGGACATGGTAATACTGGACCGGGATATACTGACAGTACCCCACGAGGAGATCAAGGACATCAGTGCCGTCACTACCATCGTGGATGGAAGAGTAGTTTTCAGCCGAGAATAGACCTCAAAACACCTTTCACGCATATTTGTACTAGGGGAAACTGGGAGGCCAAAGTCTCACGTCAAGGGCCTCCTCACACCACAGGGCTGTACGCAAGAGGGCCTCCTCTTGATAGGGGAGGTTTATGAGCTGGACTCCGAGGGGGAGGCCGTCCTTCGTCAGGGCCGATGGCACTGTCATCGAAGGGAAGCCGGTGAGACTCCAAGGCGAGTTGAAGGCAGCGTCTCCCGTGGACTCAAGACCAAGGAGTGCGGGAGTAGGAGCCGAAGGCGTGATCAGGCAGTCTAATCCCTTAAGGGTCCGACGAACCTCTTCGATGAACCGCCTCCTGATCCTCTGTGCCCTGAGGTAGGCAGAGGTAGGGACAAGGAGCCCCGAAGCGACTAGGCCGCGAAGCTTTCTCCGATAATCGCCAAGCCTTGATCGGAAGTTGTCCTGATGGACTGAAGCGGCTTCGCTGGACATTATCAGCCTGTGAGTGGAGTGTACCACGTTGAAGCTGTCCGGGAGCGGAGTCTCAACTACTTGAGCACCTGCCTCTTTTAGCTCGTCCACAGACTTCATGAAGCCCTCCCAGACTACATCATCAGCATAGTCCTGGAAGAAGCCCTTGAGCAACCCGATTCTGGGAGGCCCTGCCAATGAGTTATCCAAGGAAGGCATCTCGTTCCCTGTGAGAACACCCATAACCAATGAGGCGTCCCGCACAGATCTCACGAAAAAGCCTACGTGATCAAGCGACCATGCGAGAGGATACACGCCCTCTCGACTAAGGAGATCATACGTCGGCTTCATTCCGACGACGCCGCAGAAGGCTGCGGGGCGTATGACTGAGCCTCCCGTCTGGGAGCCGAATGCCAGAGGACACATACCCGAGGCGACTGCAGCAACTGAGCCGCTGCTCGACCCCCCCGGGGTGTGCTGGAGATTCC
>JAUVYU010000066.1 GCA_030602935.1 Candidatus Bathyarchaeota archaeon
TTCTGAACAACATGTCGCCAGCGATGGCGAGTATAGGAGAAGTCGAAGAGCCACTTACCAGTATCATGTCGTTCTCGTTGACATATGAGAGAGAGGACGAGCACTGCCCAGACCAACCGTGTCCAAGGATGAGGTCGACCCCCATAGCCTTGAAGGACTGAGTCTTCTCAAGGGCTACAGATTCTTGGCCCTGGTTGTCCTCAATCAATATGCGGAGAGTTACGTCAAGACCCAGCAAGTCCAAGTAGTCATTGACATCTGGCGAGATTATGTCGTCATATAGAGGAACTGTGGTCTCCAGGCCTTCTGTGCTTGAGGAGGTAGTGCCTATCGTTAGTGTCTGCCCCTCGAAAGGATGGACCTCGACGGGTACCTCCACGGGCACCTCGACGATCGTCTCTCCTTCCTTGGGAGCGAGCATGTATCCTGCACCTGCGCCGATCACTAGTCCTACGACTAACAATACAGCTAACATAGTCTGATTACTTTGTGCCATAGTTTTCACCTTTTACTTCCGAATTTATTAAACCCCATGAATATTTAAGACTTAAGATCGGATTTTCCGTCGCTTTTATGCGCGTGAATTTATCCAAAAGGTTATATACATTTTTTAAGCGTTTAGTTCAGTGAATCCAAAATGATTATCCCCGTAATTTGGATGAGTGCTATTGTATATGCGTCTATGATTACGCTTCTAAGTATCGGTTTCACTTTGACGCATATGACGGCTAAAATCCCTAACTTTGCCCATGGAACCTATGCGGGCTTCGGAGTCTACGTAAGCTTCATCGCCGTAAGGTATTTCGATATGAGCCCGTACTTTGGGTTCCCCGCTTCGTTCTTACTTGGGGGGCTCATAGGGATCTTGCTTTACAAGATTGTGGTATCTACTCTTAGACGGATGGGTGGAGGCGCAATCGTGTTGACCATCTCTACAATCGCCATCCAGATATTCATGGCGCAGTTCCAGCACATATTTGCGTTTTGGACCCGTGAGACCTACGGTCTGATGTCCTACGGGTTCCTCCTGAAGAAGAACGACTTCAAATTTGAGGTTTTAGGGCAAAGTTTCCAGGGAATCTTCCCGGTCTCCTTTGGCCTAGTCATAGCCATAGTAGTACTACTCCGCTGGATGCTCACAGGGACAAAGTTCGGAATCGCCATGAAGGCCGCAGCCGAGGACCCCGAGCTATCTCAGATTCTGGGTATTAACATTGACAAGATACAGGTCGCCTCTTGGTTCATGACGGGCGGCATGGCGTGCCTAGCAGGAGCGCTTCTCCCAATGTGGTTCATGGGGTCACCGGGAGCCGGAGCCAGACTGCTTATCAGCTGCATGGCAGGAAGCCTACTAGGAGGCCTAGGTGACATCTACGGAGCGGTGATCGGGGGATTCGCCATAGGCTTGATAGAGATCATATTCACAGCTCAAGGGATGAAGGTATTCGGGCTCTGGGTAGGAGAGTACAGACCCCTAATACCCATGATAGCCACAATCGGCATTCTATTGATAGAGCCAGGAGGGGTGACGGGGTGGTACTCAAGATGGCGCGTTGGCGGAGGATATGAGAGGCTTATGGCGCGCCTAGGGAGGTCGAAAGAAGAATGATAGAGATAGCGGCATCCACAGCGGTAGTATACCAGAGAATCATTATCGACATCGCCATGTACTTCGGGCTATTCGTCATAGTCGCCATGGCCCTGAACTTCCAATACGGGAACGCAGGAGTCCCCAACATGGGCTGCGCCGTCTCCGCTTCGATAGGAGGCTACACGGTGTCAGCCATCATCACGAGAATCATCTACTATGTGGGTACAAACGCGAACATAGGGATGAAGCCTTACGCCACTGACTTTGACTGGAACTACAACAACCAGTTCAACACGTATCTTATGAACGACTACATCGCGGAGCACGCGCTGTTCGGGATGTCCATGTTCCTCTTCTCTATCGCCCTAGGATTCCTGATGGGCTGGTTAATGGGCTACGTGATCTCACTGCCAGCCATCCGCCTCAGAGCAACTTACCTCATAATCACGCTGATCACGATGGCCGACGCAGCCCAGATACTCGGCAGGAACGTTGTCTGGATATCGGGGGGAACGCTCGGGATGTGGGTGCCCAACGTCTTTAAATGGTACCCAGGAGATAGGACGATAATTATGGCAGTGGCAACTATGCTCATAGGGATTATCTGCTACTTCATTCTTCGCACCATGCTTAACTCGCCCTACGGACGCCTCATGAGGGGCGTCAGGGAGAACGATCTCACCGTCCAGAGCGTCGGCAAGGACGTCACAGCGATACGCAGGAACGTCCTCATGTTCGCCTCTGGCATCACCGCCGTCGTAGGGGTCCTGATAGGGTACTACTACTCCTATGTCATCCAGTCCAACTTCATCAGGGCGACCTGGACATATTGGCCTTGGCTCATGCTCATGATCGGCGGAGCGGGAAACAACGCAGGTACCTTCATCGGCTGCGCCCTGATCATCGCCATGAGAAGGATAATCATCGTTTACAAGTGGAGCCTAGAGCAGTACATCTGGTATCCGATCGTGATCTTCGAATCGCAGCTCCTAGCGACACTGCTCCTAGTAGTCATGATATTCCGACCCGATGGACTCATCCCGGAGAAGCTTCTACGCATACCCGGCATCGACTATAAACGCCTCGTGCATGAGGAAGCAGAGGTTGACTGGAGGATCGAAAGGACAGATCCCTCAGAACGAGGAGGACTCCTCTCGAGGATAAAGGGTGGCGGCAAGAAGAAGGAGGAGGCCGAGTAAAATGGACTGGGACCCCATCCTTTTCTGGGTCATGATAATCCTCTGGATAATCACCCCCACCTTCATCTTCTACGAGGAGATCATGGAGAGGCGGGCCCTCAGAAGGGAGAGGGAAGAGGTAGAGCTGCCCACCGAGGACTAGGCGTCCCACCTAACCAATTTCCTTTGTATCACATAGAAGAATTAGTTTGGAGCAGGAAATACTCCAAGAGACTGCCCACTATATTCTTTTATGCAGCCCCTACCATAATCTTGAAACTGGTTACACTAAGTAAAAACGTGGAAGGCTAAATCTACATGTTCGCATACGGGCTCAAGCGCCTCATCAGGGGCTGGAAGGGCTTCATCGCCCTCTTCCTCGGCGTCACCATAGCGACGACCCTCTTCGCAGGCACCATCCTGGGAGCCGAGAAGGTCGGGTTCGAGATGCTCGACGAGGCCATGGACCTCGTGCCCGTGGACATAATCACCGCGGACCTAGTCAGGGATGTCACCAGAGTCGACTACAGCGACCTCGAGGCGGAGATAAGCCAGCTGGAGAACGTTGTCAACACGGAGCAGGTCATCCGATGGAATGCCATGATCAACTGGATCGACTACTTCAATCCCGAGAACAACGTGCATTTCGACATCGCGGCCGTTGAGGAGAACTCCACGCTCTGGTACGAAATCTTCGGACCCGGCTCAAGGGGGGTGAGGCCCGGGGAAATATACGTGGACGTCGACTCCAGCCACGCCCCGGATCTGGAGGTGGGCATGGATGTGACGCTGGTCATCTTCACGCACAACCCCATCAGCCCTCCGGGATTCAAGACGTTCTACACCAACCTCACCGTCGCGGGCTTCATAGACGTGGACCTGAAGAGCTACATCAAGGTCTCGGAGGAGAGGCCCAACTACATCAGCTCAATCCTGTTCGGTTCGGGCCAGGAGCTTCACAAGCCCCCTCATGACCTCCTCTTCGTTCACCCGGATTTGTTCCTCCCCATCTTCTCAATAGTCTACTATGAGGATCGTCTTCCCAACAAGGAACTAACCTATGAGATCCTCGTCGAAGTGGACAGGGATAGAGTGGTAAACCCGTGGGATATTGCGGGTTCCATCGATAGGGTAAGATTCATCTCTGAGCAGATAGACAACGAGGTCCGCATCTACCAGCTCCACTCCTGGCAGAACTTCCTCGAGGACATACTCGGGGTCGTGCAGGGCCTAATAGAGGGCTTCAAGACGGGCTTCGTAGTACTGGCCCTCCCTGTCTTCTTCACCGCCTGGTACGTAGGGATCACGGTCTCCGATGTCATGCTGGGGAGCCGGAGGAGGGAGGTCGGTCTACTGCTGACCAAGGGCTTCACGCCCAGACAGGTCTTCACGACGTTCCTTGTGGAGTCTGGCCTCGTGGGAATCCTCTCAGGCCTCACCGGGCTGGTCGCCAGCTCCATCATACTCCCCTTCGTGGGGATAGGCTCGACCTCCGTCACGGGGTTCTCATTCATCTCAGCCTCGACGGTGGCCTTCGTATTCATCTTCAGCATCACCATCTCGGTGCTCTCCGTCCTCCTCCCCGCCTGGAGGGTCTCCAACATGAGCGTCATCGACGCACTGAAGGAGCACGAGAGCTTCGAGGCGGAGAAGCTGCCCAGCCGCCTGGAGCCGGCGGTGGCCCTCACCCTGGGCCTCTACAAGCTCCTCATGCTCCTATTCGGCATCAGCGTCGATTTCTTCGCGCCCACGGGCGGCGGCATGATCGTTCAGCTGCTATACACGACCTGGTGGGGCTTCGACCTCCTCCTCAGCTACCTGGGGCCCATCCTGTTCTTCTGGGGATTCACCAAGCTGTTCATCCAAGGCTCCTTCAGGATCCAGGAAGGGTTTGGAGCCATAGCGGAACGCTTCATAGGGGAGCTCAGCAAGGTCTCAACCCTCAGCGCCCGGAGAAGCCTGCGACGGACGACGGCCATCGCCTTCCTGATCGCCCTGATCTTCGGGTACAGCGTCTCCGTCGTCGGGGGACTCGCCACCTCCAGAAACCAGATGCGCAGGAACATTCAGTGGAACATCGGTTCGGATGCATCCATCTGGCTCTTCGATGACGAGGGGTACGAGGAGCTCATCCAGAATATCGAGGCCCTGAACGGCGTGGCATCGACAGCGGTTGAGAGGTGGTTCTACGCAGAATCGGCTTACGTCAAAATACCCGTCCGGGCCATCGACCCCGATGACTGGGCGGAGACAGCCTATTACGAGGAGGAGTGGTTCACCCTGGGAAGCGAGGCAGCATTCACGACACTCGCCGCGCGTGACGACGTGATCATGATGAACCGGGGATTCGAGCGGGCCTTCAAGATCTCCAAGGGCGACCTGATAACCTTCAACATCCGAT
Organism: Candidatus Bathyarchaeota archaeon; assembly: GCA_030602935.1. GTDB lineage: Archaea > Thermoproteota > Bathyarchaeia > TCS64 > TCS64 > BS750m-G28. The sequence goes on from JAUVYU010000066.1 coordinate 5,171, forward strand.
TCAACGTCTACGTGAACCAGACCATAGTCGAGTTCTTCGGACCGGCGACGGGCGCCTACAACCTCCCCTCCTATGTGCCAGACGGCTTCCTAGACAAACATCAAATGGATCTCGACGTGATAAACACGGTGATCCTTGTACGACTGGAGCCCGGGGCCGACGTCGAGGGGTTCGAGGCGGCCGTCATGGACATGAGCGACAACGTGAAGACGATCTACACCCTTGAGAGTGGATTGGAGTCTGCATCAAGCAACATATTCCTCCAGGGCCCGATCCAGATGCACTGGCTGGGGATAGCCTTCGCG
>JAUVYU010000199.1 GCA_030602935.1 Candidatus Bathyarchaeota archaeon
GGAGAGTCGCAGCGGCAGTGGCTGAGACACTGGGGGTGGAGGCCGCGACTGTGTCCGCCTACTACCTCAAGGAGAAGGGTACGGGAATGGTGGACGGGAACAGGACCTACGGCCACGTGGTCGGCGTCGAGGTGAAGGGCGGTGCCGAGTACGGATATGACGAACTTAACAGGATGAGGGAGGCGGTGCAGCCCCCCGAGTCCGGGATATCGAGGGTGCTCTACCTGGTCGCCGACAGGGGTGGGGAGGGCTACTACGTCACGACGAGGGGAGTCGAGACTCAAGACTTCCTGACCGCCGAGATAACGGAGGTCCCCTGGGACGTACTTAAGAGGACTGCGAAGGCGATACTGGAGGCCTGCCCGAAGGTGGTCAAGGTCTTCTACGACGTGACCCCGAAGCCTCCGGTCACCGTGGAGTTCGAGTGAGGGGGCCTACTTCAGGCCCAGTTCCCTCATCAGGTCGTTGGCCCCTTTCTTGAGGAGGTTCATGTCGTTGGCTACGGTGATGAAGTTGTATCCCTTCTCCATGCGCTCCGGGATGGACGTGCCGGAGGCCATGTGGATGCCTGTGGCCTTGCCCGCGTCGACCGTGGCCTCGTAGACCCGGTCGATGGCCTTCTGGACGTCGGGGTGGGACTTGTCGTTGAGGTGGCCATAGGATGCAGATAGATCCGCAGGGCCTATGTAGGACACGTCTACGCCCTCGACGGAGACGATGTCCTCGATGTTGGCCACGGCCTCCTTGGTCTCGATCTGGCAGATGACTAGGATCTCTTCGTTCACCGTCTCGTAGTAGTCGGGGTCGAAGTACTCCGCCCTCCTCGGCCCGGTCCCCCTGATCCCCTCGGGGGGGTATCTCGTCGCCTTGACGGCCAGCTCGGCCTGCTCCTTGTTGTTTATCCAGGGCACGAGGACGCCGTAGGCCCCTATGTCCAGCGCACGCTTGATGGCCACTATGTCAAGCCACCACGGACGCACGATCGGCGTCGTCTTGGAGTCGCCCCTCATGGCCTGCATCAGCGTCTGGCACTGGTAGATGTCCAGGGGGGAGTGCTCGGTGTCGAAGACGAAGTAGTCAAGTCCCAGAGTGGATAGCCATTCGGTGCACAGGGGGCTCTCGATGGTTATCCAGGAACCGTAGACCTGTTCTCCGCGCTTTAACCGCCTCTTGAGTTCGTTCCTCATGATTCATTCACCTTTAACGATCTAGGTTAGGGTCGCTTCTCAAAGTTTAAAGGGTTTGAGGCTCAGTTCTTGGCCTTTCTTGTTGGAGTATGGAGAAAAAATGGAGAAAGGGGGGGCTACTTCGTGAGCTTCTCCGCGAGGACCTTGTTCCAGATCTTCAGCATACGCTTGGACATCGCGTCCGTCCTGTCGCAGATTAGCTGCCCCAGCCATTCGGGGCCTGTGGGCAGGTCCTCGAAGTATTCGCCTGTGTCCTCGTGGATCCAGGCGTTGAGGAGCTGGAGCTCCATGAGCCCGACGTCCTCGACTGACCTCTCCAGGAGCTTGGCGATCTCCTCGGTGGACATCTCGGACATCAGGACCTCGATGTACATAGCGTAGCCTCCACTCACCTCATCGTCCATCAGAACTATCCTCCTGTTGGTTATGTCGAATGGTGGAATAAAAACTGAACCTAGAGTGCCCTAGAACTCGTCTTCGTTGGCTCTGTCCTTCAGGAACCAGTAGCCGACCTGTATTATCTTGTATAGGCAGTAGACGCCGAAGAGGTTGGTGCCTATTATGAAAAGGATCCCTATGGGGTCGTTGGTGGCCAAATCCGGAGCACTCAGATTCATTCCTCCGGCTTCGTTTATAAACCCTCTTGAACGGTCAAACTGATCGCAGATACATTTCCGACAGTTTTTACAAAACGTTAACGTCTTAAGACGCTCCTCCGTGAATACCCTGAATGGACGCGAGCAAGGCTGAGAGGGTGCTCCGGGAGATAGAGAGCTCATCGGGGGGGAGATGGCTTCCCATCATAGGGCGGAGGAGGGGGCAGATCCTCGTGGAGCAGATCCGCCTCCACAGGCCTAGGCGCATCCTCGAGGTGGGGACCTTCGTGGGCTACTCGACGATCCTCATGGCGAAGGAGCTCCCGGAGGGGGCGGAGGTCATCGGCATCGAGATCGACGAGGACGAGGCTGAGCAGGCACGGGCTAACATCGAGGCGGCTGAGCTCGAGGCCAATGTGACCGTACTGACGGGGGACGCCCTGGAGATCATCCCGAGGCTGGAGGGGGAGTTCGACACGGTCTTCCTCGACGCTGACAAGTGGGAGTACTTCAACTATCTGAAGCTGGTGGAGGATAAACTGCACTCCGGTAGCGTCATAATCGCCGACAACGCCGGGTCCTCCTCACGCGCCATGGGGGACTACCTGGAACACGTCAGAGACTCCGGACTCTACACCAGCGAGTTCATCCCAGGGGGCTGGGATGGAGTGGAGATCAGCGTGAAGCTGTAAGATTAGAGCTGCTTGATGACCTCGTCCCTGAACTTGGTCAGCCTCTCCTTGCTCTCCCCGACATTGGAGGCAGGCCTGACATAGACTATCATCAGCTTCATCCCCATGTCCTCCGCCTTCCTCAGCTTACCCACGAGGGCCTCCGGGGTCCCCACGAAGGCGTTCTCCTTGATGTTCTCCACGGACGTGGGGCCCCCGAAGCCGAAGGCCCTCCCGCCCGCCATCCTCTTAGCGAGGGCGTCGTACTCCTCCTCGGTGTCCGTGAGTACCAGTGAATGGTCAAAGCCAGAGAAGAAGAAGTCATCCATCTTCTTACCCGCCTTGTCAAGGGCGGGCAGCACGTAGCTGAGCCCGTTCCTGAGGACGGGTAAGGGCCCCTGGATGTTGACCCCGTCGCAGTACTTGGCCGAGATGCGGAACATCCGGGGCTTCCGCGCGCCGATGGAGATCCTGATATTCTTCTGCACGGGCTGCGGGACGTTGATGGCGTTCTTCAGCTTCCAGTACCTGCCCTCGAAGGAGAACTCCTCGTTATTGAGCATCCCCCTGAGGATGTGGACCGCCTCCTTGACCCTGTCCACCCGCTCCTTAGGCGACGGCACGCCCCTGCCCCGGCCC
>JAUVYU010000090.1 GCA_030602935.1 Candidatus Bathyarchaeota archaeon
AAATCAAGCCGTTTTGGGCCAGATGGGCCCCTGCGGCATCGCCTGCGCGGCCTGCGTTCTGGGGAACGGGACCGTCGCAGAGACAGCGAAGAAGACCAAGGAATACCTCCAGGGCTACGGCGTCGAGGAATGGGCCCCCCAGGTCCCCGGCGGCTCAGAGATCGACTTCGAGCAGTTCTACAGGTACCTCGACTGGACGGCAACACATACCAGATGCAGGGGCTGCGAGAATGGGGGTGGACCCCCGGACTGCACGATCAGGGACTGCGCCAACGACAAGGGATACCTGCTCTGCTCCGAATGCGCTGAGCTAGAGGGCTGCGACAAGTTCGACTGGCTACAGGACCACGGTAAGGCCCAGAAGACCACTTTGGGTGGGGCGAGGGGCAGGTCGAAGCAGGAGCTCATCGATGAGGCCCTCGCGAAGGGCGACCAGTGATCCCCTTTTTCCTCAATGCCGGCATCCCGTTCAAGGTAACAAATTAATATCCCTCGTGGGGTATAGTTGGGATGCGCGACCGTGGTCCAGCCTGGTATGATTTCTGCCTGCCACGCAGACGACCCGGGTTCGAATCCCGGCGGTCGCACCACTCTTCTGAATCCTTCGCAATAGCAAGTGTCATACGCATCTTACGTCGAATATTCTGCGATGAATAATGCCTAACAAGGAGAAACAGTCCGTGCTGGACTGGGTCGAGGAGAACAAGGAGCTCCTCACCGACGTCCACCAGACGATCTGGGAGTATGCCGAGGTCGGCCTACAGGAGCACAAGACCGCCAAGCTCGTGATCGACATCCTAGAGAAGAACGGCTTCAGCGTCGAGAAGGGGGTCGCCGGGATGCCCTCAGCCTTCGTCGCCACATACGGCACGGGAGGCCCCGTCATAGCCCTCATGGGGGAGCTCGACGCCCTCCCAGGGATATCCAACAAAGCCGTGCCCTACAAGGAGCCCCTCAAGGAGGGGGCACCGGGCCACGGATGCGGCCACAACAGCTACGCCACCACCGCCATGGGAGCCGGCATCGCGGTCAAGGAGGCCATTGAGAAGTACAAGGTCAAGGGTACCGTGAAGGTCTTCGGCTGCCCGGCCGAGGAGACCCTCGTCGGCAAGGTCTTCATGGTCAGGGACGGCGTCTTCGACGGCGTCGACGCCTGCCTCGGCCACCACCCGGGCTCCTCCAACAGCGTCAGGCAGGGGAGCGGTAACGCCATGAACTCTGTCAAGTTCGAGTTCTATGGCAGGGCCTCCCACGCAGGCGGCTCCCCCCACAGGGGGATCAGCGCCCTCGACGCCGTGGAGCTCATGAACGTGGGGGTCAACTTCCTCAGGGAGCACGTCGTCCAGGAGACCCGGATGCACTACGTCATAGAGGACGGCGGCCACGAGCCCAACGTCGTCCCCGCCTACGCCCGGAGCTGGTACTACGTCAGGGCCCCCACCAGGGACCTGGTCAACGAGTACTACGACAGGGTACTGAACATGGCCAAGGGTGCGGACCTGATGACGAACACCACCCACGAGGTCAAGTTCCTCACCGGAGTCCACAACGGCCTTCCCAACCGCCCCCTGGCGGATCAGCTCGTCGCCAACATGAGGCTCATAGGGGCCCCAACGTACACCGATGAGGAGCTGGCCTGGGCCAAGGAGCTCGGGAAGTCCGTGCCACGGGAGACCAAGAAGTCAGGGCTCATGAGGAGCCACCTGCCCAACGCCATAGAGCTCCTCGACGTAGACATCAACACGAACATCTATGACCCCTACGGCGAGGGGATCACCGGAGGCGGCTCATCGGACGTCGCCGACGTCGCCTGGAACCTGCCCACGCAGCAGCTGAGCACAGCCTACTTCATCGTCGGAATGCCGGGCCACTCCTGGCAGCACACCGCCGTCGGAGGCACGAGCATCGCCTACAAGTCCACCATCTTCGCTTCGAAGACCATGGCCGCGACCACGATAGACCTCCTCATGAAACCCGATCTTATAGCAGCCGCCAGGGCTGACTGGGAGATGAGGATGGAGGGTCTGACATACGTGTCGCCCCTCCCACCCGACCTCAAGCCGCCCTTGGACCAGCTGCCCTCCCACGAAGACTAAACCCCTATCCTTCCCTTTTTTATCTCACATGGACCTCGTACAGAGTGAACCACCGATGAGAAGCCACGTCGACGAGTCCGCACTGGTGAGCCTGCTCAAGGAGATGGTCCGCATCGACTCAGTTAACCCCAGCCTCGTCACAGGCGCCGCGGGAGAGGCAGAGATGGCCGAGTACTGCGCCGACTACATGCGCAGTCTGGGCCTGGAGACCATCGTGTACGACGTCGAGCCGGGGAGGCCCAACGCCGTCGGCGTCCTAAAGGGTGGAGGAGGTGGGAGGACACTGTTGCTCAACGGCCACACCGACACGGTGGGCGTCGACTACATGGCTATCGACCCCTTCCTACCAGAGGTGAGGGACGGGAAGCTCTACGGGAGGGGGGCCTACGACATGAAGGGAGGCCTCGCGGCGAGCATGGCCGCCCTCAAGGCGATCGTGGACTCCGGAACCGCCCTCAAAGGCGACGTGATCCTTGCGGCTGTCTGCGACGAGGAGTACGCCAGCATCGGGACCGAGAGGCTCATGGAGGACATCACCGCGGACGCTGCAATCATAGGCGAGTTCACCGGCGGTGACATCCAGGTGGCTCACAAGGGCTTCGCCTGGATAGACATCGAGACTCAGGGCGTGGCGGCCCACGGTAGCAGGTACTGGGAGGGCGTGGACGCCATATCCAAGATGGGGAAGGTGCTCGCGGCCATCGACGCACTGGGCGAGAACCTCCTGGCTATGGAACATCCGCTCGTGGGGCCGGCCTCCGTCCACGCGTCCATAATCGAGGGGGGCAGGGAGCTCAGCACCTACCCCGACCACTGCAAGCTTCAGGTCGAGCGGCGCCTCATCCCCGGCGAGACGAGGGCTACAGTGGAGAGAGAGCTAAGTGGGATGATGGAGGTCATAGGTGCCGGTGACCCCAAGTTCAAGGCGGAGCACAAGATCACCTTCTACAGGGGCCCCATGGAGATCAGCCGAGACGAGGAGATCTGCCGCCTTATCCACGAGGGGACCGTCACGATAACGGGAGCAGATCCGAACTACATCGGGGGCACCGGCTGGATGGACTCCGAGATAATTTGGAACAAGGGCATCCCCGTGGTCTGCCACGGCCCCTCCGGCAGCGGAGCCCACGCCAAGAGTGAATGGGTCGACCTTGAGTCCTTGGTCAACGTGGCGAAGGTACACGAGTACGCTATCAGAGAGTTCTGCGGCGTAAAAGAATAGGGGAGGGTGCTACTCCCTTCCCGGGGGCTTGGGCATCTTGTTCTTGTAGGGAAAGAACATTTTTATTATTTCAACAAAAAAACAGCGCAGATATTATGGTCAGATGAATGGGATCAGGAATGTGATTGCAGAGTGGTGGCTGGATACGAATCAGTCGAGAATTCGGAGTCAAAAAAAGGTGTTAATCGATGTCCAACTCCGTGATTTGTGTTATTGTATTAATTAAATTATATACACTTGATGAAGTAGAAATTAACATGTTTACAGGAATAAACTCCACCATCTAAATACATCTATTGGTATCTGATGTACGAAATGCTGCATAGATTCGACTAAAAACTCAGAAAGTAAGATGAAGATACCTATTATGAATAAGTTTTAATATTAGAATTGAAGCCTCTTCTCTAGAGGCGAAAAATAAATGAGTGAAGTGAAGTTCGATTTACAGCCTGTCGATAAGAAGCCTTCAAGGAAGTACAGAAAGGGCAGCAAATATGATCCGATCCTTGACAGTTTCCTAGATGGAGAGCACGCACTGGTCAAAGTCGAAGTCGTAAATAAGGACGCCAACTACCTCCGGACCCAGCTAAACAAGAGGATCGAAGCAAGGGATATAACGGACAAGGTCAAGGTATCCGTAGTAAATAACGTCGCATACCTTGAGAAGACCTAAAAACTCTCAATTATAACCCCTTTTTAATAAATCATCCGAAACATACCTTTATTTCATGATTATCCGTTTTAAAAACTGAAAAAGGGTGTAATAAAGGATTTTTATTATACCACTGTTGCTTAACCCGTTTATTATATCTTTATATTCGTCCATCTCCGAAGAGAGCGCATGATTGGGCAACATCTCATGGTCGACGGGGTCTTCGAACCCCCCCTAGGCAGGGAGACGGTGTGGACCATACTCTCGGAGCTACCTGGAATGATAGGCATGCACATCCTCCACGGGCCGGAGGTTGTGAAGGGTTGCCCCGAGAACCCCGGCTGGACGGGTTTCGTCATCATCGACAAGTCCCATATCTCCATCCACACATTCGACGTAGGGAGCAGGGTGTCCGTCGACGTATTCTCCTGTCAGCCCTTCGATGTGGAGGAGGCTCGACGCTTCATTGAGGGGAAGATAGACTTCAAGAAAATGAAAACGAGGACTCTGACGCGCTCAGAGGAATAACGGTCCGTAAAACTCAGCTGGCCTTAGGTATGATGAGCGCCTTGAGCGCCCTCAGCCTCTCCTCCCTCTCGCCCTCTCTGAGGCTCATCCCTATGAATGGCGTCTCTAGCCCCACGCGCTTCATCTCGTCCATCAGGGTCTCCATGAGGAGCCCGGGCTCAGAGGCGTCGACCCCCTCGTCGTCTATGATCCGGGGCGTGCGTCTCACTC
>JAUVYU010000198.1 GCA_030602935.1 Candidatus Bathyarchaeota archaeon
ATCCAGGCCGCCACGGGGCTGTCAATCCCCCCGCTGAAGAGGGAGATAAGGCGACCCTGGGAGCCGTAGGGGAGCCCTCCGACCCCTTTGATTATCCGTGTGTAGACGTAGGCGTTCTTGTCCCGCACCTCGACGTAGAGGGTGACATCGGGCTCGGAGAGGTTTACGTGGACCCCCCTGGCGGAGTTGGGTTCAAGTACAGCTGACCCGAGCTTCACAGCCAAGTCCTGGCTGGAGAAGGGGTGATCTCCTACCACCCTCGGCCTCACGGCGAAGGACTGCCCGTCCTGGATGCGTTTGTTCGCAACCTCGACCGTGAGGCGTTCCACAGAGTCATAGTCGGTCGAAGTCTTCAGGGCGGGCATCGAGGAGGCGACGCCGAAGACGTTGGCCACCGTGGGAGCTGAGTCGAATGGAGTTTCCTCGATGTAGATCCGGCCGAAGCCCCGGGTGGCGTTCGCGTCGTCGAAGCCCTTCCTCTTCAGGATGTGGATTATGTTGCTCATCAGGAGCTTCTCCAGGCGTTTCCTCACGCTCGGGCTCTTGAGGGCTATCTCGTTGTAGGCGACCAGGATAGTCTCCAAATTGACCACGATCCGATTACGAATGGATTGAGATAAGGCGTTCGCTCCTCGGCTAACCTTTAAGAAACACGTTTCAGATAGTTCTCTTGGTATTCGGTATGTCATCGTCCGGTGATGATTGGTTCAAGAGATTCAAGGAGCGGAAAGGGTTCTTCTTCCCAGAGCTCGACAAGATGATCGAGGAGATAGAGAAGGAGATGGCCAAGTCCTTCAGAGAGATGGAGAACGTCATGCCCCGGAACATGGTCCGGGTCCGACGGCTCCCCGACGGCTCCGTCAGGAGGGAGTACGGCCCCTTCGTCTACGGCTACTCCATGAAGATAGGCCCAGACGGCAAGCCCGTGATACGGGAGTTCGGCAACATAAAACCGGGTGCAGGAGTGAAGGGGCAGCCCCTCAACCTACGTGAGCAGAGGGAGCCCCTCATAGACGTCATCGAGGAGGAGGGAGAGATCAAGGTGCTGGCGGAGCTCCCCGGCGTGGACAAGAAGGACATCAACCTCTTCCTCACCGAGGGCACCCTCACCATAAGCGTCGACACCGCCGGGAGGAAGTACTACAAGGAGCTCGACCTCCCCGTGGATGTGGACGAGACGTCGGCGAGGTCCACCTTCTCCAACGGCGTCCTGGAGACGACGCTGACCAAGAGTCAGCCCAAGGGCAAGGGCAAGAAGCTGAGCATCGAGTGAGGCCCTACTCTATCCAGGCCAGACACACCTTGATGGGGGTCTGAACCCCCTTCCCCGTCTCAACCACACTCCTGAACCTCTCAGGTAGCTCAGGCTGCAACGACAGGCTCTTGAAAAAGCTAGGCAGTGGTGACTGGAAGCCCTGATCGGCGGGGAACTTGTATCCCAAGAGAATATCCAGGTTGATCCCGTACATGCCAGCGACGTTCCTCACCGCTGATGTATCCATGTTCGCGACGGTAGGGTCCTGGAACGAGTGCCCCCCCAAGAACACCTGAACAAGGTCCAGCTCCCGGGAGGCCAGCCCCGCCGAGACCTTCATCAACGCCCTCAGGTAGCTGGAGGGATCCCCGGTCTGAGCCAGAGCGGCTTCGTCTCCCCGAACCGTCAGCCGCCTCGACAGGGGGGCTATGACGGGATACGCCAGGTTCATGAAAAGGTGCCCCCATCCGGCGAGCATCACGTTGAGAAGACCGGGGGACTGCCCCTTGGCCCTACGCTGAAGGTACTCCCTGGACATCAGGTTGAAGACCGTCAGGAACCCCGACACCGTGGTCAGGACGGAGGAGACCCAACCCCGGGAGCGACACATGAGGTGGACCGCCACGCATCTGACCTCGCTGTGAGTCAGCTCAATGAGGAGGCCCCTCGTGAAGAGGAGCACAGGCCGACCGGTCAGCGACGAGTACACCAGGGCGTTGGGGGCCATGTGGTCGATGACGCCTATCCTGGGGACCCGTATATCCAGCTTCCGGGCCTCCCCCTCCACGAGGGCCCAGAGGAGGGGGTCCTCCCCCTCAGCAATCCACCGGGGATCAGCCATCGAGGAAATCAGGTAGGGTCCCAGGAGCGACTCCGTGAGTATGATAAAGGACGTGGTTAATGCCCCGTAGCCCAGTACAAGGAGCAGGCTGAGGCTCTGGGATCCGAGGATCCAGACGATGAATGTGAGGGGGATGAGGTGGATGATGAAGTGGACTCCGAGGACGATGAGCCCCCTCTCCTCCAGATCCCGCATTTTAGCCGGAGAAGAGTAGGGGGGTACACTAATTATCTGTTGCTAACCGTGCTGCACGAGGTTGTACGCTTCATCCGCACGCAGGAGTTCAGGGGAACCCATATATCATCGCATGAGAATCCCAGTGTGGCCGATGATGTGAAGGCATTAGGGTGATCAATGACCGATCAGAGTTAATCTGAGGCCAACCTTTTACCAACATCGAGCACCACGTCTCACGTGATTGGACGAGAGAGATGTGGTCTAATTATCCGCAGAGTTTTTAATGGAGAGTCCAATCTGCATGAGGCGATGAGAAGGAAGCTCCACGGGGAGGAGGACCAGAATGTCAGCTGACGACGATAGGCTCGCAGAGCTCGAGAGGACACTGGACGAGCTCTTCAGGAAGAGGGGCAGCCTACGGGAGCATGCGGACAAGTTCAAGGGCCAGCGGGACGCCCTCAACGAGGAGGTCAGGGCGCTCCGGGAGAAGGCCGCCTCGGAGAGAGACCTGAGGGACGAGCTCAACCAGAAGGTGGCCGAGATCAAGGCCACGATAGATGGGCTGAGGGAGAAGCTGGACGACAGGAGGGGGGAGCTCAACCAGCTCGACGGGAGGCGGGTGGAGAGGAGATCCGGGCTGCCCCCGCGGTGGAGGGTGGAGCAGGACCTGCAGCAGGTCGAGTGGGAGATGTCGACGACGCCCACCATGGAGATCAGGGACAAGGAGGAGGAGCTCATGGAGCGGGCCAGCAGCCTCAGGGCCCTCCTGGAGGAACACAAAAAGCTTGAGGTCCAGGATGATGTCAGGCTGGACACCCTCG
>JAUVYU010000077.1 GCA_030602935.1 Candidatus Bathyarchaeota archaeon
CTGGGCTGCTTCGAGGATGTGAAGACCCAACTATAATCCTCAATAGAATCAGCATCTGAGTCGTTTCAAGTAAAAGGATTGATTTCGATTCTTTTTTAATACCCCTAGATTAGGGTATTTTTCCCTGGAATATCTTCACGAGCTTATCGAGGTCTATGTTTCCCCCCGAGATTACGCATACAATCTTGCCCGTTCCTGCCCTACCTGATAGAGCCGCTGCAACAGACACAGCCCCCGCACCCTCCGCAACAACACTATTCTGCACAGCCAGCAACCTGATTGCCTCAACAGTCTCCTCCAGGGAAACAACCAGGACATCGTCAATCAGGGTCTTGGCCAGGTCAAACATCTCTGGTAACACCCAAGGTGCACTTATGCCGTCTACAAAACTGTGCACGTAATCAGCATTTGTTGCAGCTCTACCTAATTTATATGAGGCAATTAGAGGTGCCGCAGTCTCGATTTCACATGCGTGTATCTTCACATCTGGTTTGATTGCTCGTATTGCGGATGCGATACCACAGGCTAGTCCGCCTCCCCCCCAAGCAACAAGAATAGTGTCAACATCAGGAAGATCCTCCAATATCTCAAGTCCTATGGTGCCATTTCCAGCCATCACCGCTGGGTCGCTGAAGGCATGTACAAACGTTCCCTCGACCCCTTCATATGTACGGGTAACGAATATCTCGAAGAACTTGTCTGCTGGAACCTTGATTACCTCGGCACCCAGATGCAGTATCTTCTCAAGTTTCGTCTCTGGGGCATGTGTTGGTAGAACGATGGTGCATTTTACACCAAGTTTCTTTGCAGCCCAAGCTAATCCTAGAGCCCAGTTCCCAGCACTCACGGTCCATACTCCGTTCTCCAACAGTTTCTTATCCATTGTTCTCATAGCATTGCTGGCAGCACGAATCTTGAACGCTCTAACTGGTTGTAGGTTCTCTAGCTTCAGATATATCTCTGCTGGGGCATCGTCTACGTTTAGGCGTACGAGGGGAGTGCGGACAATGTCAGCTGATATGCGTTTTTGGGCCGCTCTTATTTCGTCTAAAGGAATAGGTCCATGACTTGCCATTGAAAATCACACAACCTTAGACAGGTTAAGTACAAGATAAAAATTCTGGCTTTATTCAAATTCACCTTTGTTTTTCCCCATACTCTTTTCTTAACTTCGACATTGTGCTAGACGCGCGCGCGGACGAACACCCGGAACTGAAATCCTAGTCGCCATCTCTGCTAAGCTACTGCGAAAGACATGTATACCCTCCCTCAGTAACCAAAGACACTCATCGCTCAGAACGTAGGATAGTTGCCCCATGGAGAAGATTCTCGGCTACCTCAGGCTCATCCGCCTTGAGAGAGCCCTCTCGGCGGTCTTCGGAGTGGTCTTCATCGGGTTCATCGTGGGCGACCTCACAACCATACAGCCGGAGTACATCATCTCCTGCACAGTAGTCTTCCTATCAGCCGTCGCCAACTTCGCCCTCAACGATTACAGCGACATCGAGATAGACCGGACGAACCACAGGACTGACCGCCCCCTTGCCCAGGGGCAGATCAACCCGAAGACGGCACTACAAATAGCCGTCGCATCGTCCTCCGTCGCCCTGGCACTGTCCTTCCTCATGAACCCCATCCCCCGGGCCCTCATACTCGTGGGCCTCCCCGTCTCCCTCGCCTACAACCTCTCCCTCAAGAGGCACCTCCTCTTCAAGAACACGTTCACCGGCTTCGCCAACGTCGGCGTAGCCCTCATGGGCGCCCTCACCTCCGACGCCGTCCTGGAGCCCCTGGCGGTCTACATCGCCGTCATCGGCTTCTTCTTCAGCCTCTCATACGAGTCGATGCTGGACATCGCGGACGCCGAGGGGGACAGGGTCCAGGGAGTGGAGACCCTTCCCAACAGGTTCGGCCCGAGGAAGACCGCTCTCTTCTCGACGCTAATCGGAGCGGGTGCGATCATCGCGGATCCTCTGCCGTTCTTCATCCAAATCGACCCTCGCCTCTTCGGTGACTACCTCTTCCTCGCCCTCATACTCCTCCCCGTCGTCAACCGCCTCAGGATCTCAAGGTCCCTCCTCAGGGACCAGTCCCCGGAGAACATATTCCACCTCAAGAAGAGGGCCTTCAGGAACCTCCAGCTGGGCTGCCTCTGCTACCTCATCGGCTTTCTGGTGTGAAGCCGGGGCCTAGGTCCTCTCGATCTTGAAGATGACCGGCCTCAACCCGTCAGTGCAGCAGTTCACCGCCACATCCCCCTCCTCGTGATGCGGGAGCACGCCGCCGTAGAGGAGGGTCCTCACGTTGTGGTTTATCGCCCGCCAGGCCGACTCGCAGAAGCCTTCAGGCACCCTCAGGTCCTCAACTATGAACTCCTGTCCCTCACTGAACACCTCGCAGGGCACCATCCAGTCCATCCTCGTTACAGGCATCTCCTCGAATAGCTCAGATGGATCCAGAGTCCTCAGCACAGTTATCTTCAGCTTGTGGGACATTATCAATCCTCTTGGGACCCTCCCGGATATAGTTATGACGGGTCCCGATGAATCATGATTGTCAGACCTTAAATAAGACGCCTAATCCGATCTACGCTGATAGGACCCCATGAGGATAGCCGTAGTCGACAAGGATAGATGCCGCCCGGAAAAGTGCGACCTAGTCTGCATCAAGTTCTGCCCCATGGTCCGCACCCGGAGGGAGGCGATACGCCTCGGCAAGGACGGGAAGGCATACATCTCAGAGCTCCTATGCAGCGGCTGCGGCATCTGCGTCCGCAAGTGCCCCTACGACGCCCTCCGCATAGTCAACCTCCCGGACGAGCTCGAGTCCGACCACATCCACCGCTACGGCCCCAACCAGTTCACCCTCTACCGCCTCCCGGTCCCCAGGGGGGAAGCCGTCATCGGCCTCCTGGGCAGGAACGCCATCGGCAAGTCCACGGTCCTCAACATCCTGGCAGGCAACCTCATCCCGAACCTGGGGAACCACGAGAGCCCCCCCACGAAGGAGGAGATCGTGGAGCGCTTCTCAGGGCTCCCCCTCCACGACTATTGGGAGAGCCTCTACGGCAACGGCTCCAAGGTCGTCTACAAGCCCCAGTACGTGGACCAGATACCCAAGGTCGTCAAGGGGAAGGTGGGGGAGGTCCTGGAGGCCAGGGACGAGAGGGGCGTGATCGATGAGCTCTCAGACGCCCTGGAGTTAGGCCACCTACTCGACAGGGAGCTGGACATCCTCAGCGGCGGGGAGCTCCAGAGGGTCGCCATCGCCGCCACCATCAGCAGGGACGCCGAGACCTACCTCCTGGACGAGCCCTCCAGCCACCTCGACATCTACCAGCGCATCAGGGTGGCCCAGGTCATCAGGGGCCTCCTGAAGCACGGGAAGAACGTCGTGGTGGCGGAGCACGACCTCGCCGTCCTCGACTACCTCAGCGACGACATCTTCGTCCTCTACGGGGAGCCCAACGTCTACGGCATCGTCTCCAACGTCCACGGCGTCCGGGAGGGCATCAACATCTACATCAACGGCTACCTCCCCGACGAGAACGTCAGGTTCAGGGATGAGCCCATCATATTCCACGTCAAGCCCCCCACCTCGGGCACCGGCAGGTCCCGCCCCCTCATCGAGTGGACCCAGTTCAAGAAGGCCTACGACGAGTTCAGTCTCACCATCGAGGCAGGACACATCGGAGTAGGAGAGGTCGTAGGCATCCTGGGGAAGAACGGCATCGGGAAGACAACCTTCGTAAGGATACTCGCAGGGGTTGAATCCGCCGACGAGGGCGCCGTCCTGGCGAGGGAGGTGAAGGTGAGCTACAAGCCCCAGTACCTGAGCGGCACCATCGAGGGCAACGTCGAGGAGGTGCTGCGGAGGGCGGCGGGGGAGAAGTTCCTGGAGAGCTGGTTCAGCGCCGAGGTCATCGAGCCCCTCCACGTCCGCCACATGCTGGATAAGGAGGTCGACATCCTCAGCGGCGGGGAGCTCCAGAGGGTCGCCATCGCCGAGTGCCTCAGCAGGGACGCCGACATCTACCTCCTGGACGAGCCCAGCGCCTACCTCAACGTCGAGGAGCGCCTCGCGGTCGCCCGGGCCATCCGCAGGATCACCAAGATGAACGAAATCACAGCCTTCGTCGTCGAGCACGACATCGTCGCCCAGGACTTCATCGCCGACAGCCTCATGGTCTTCCAAGGGGAGGCAGGGCGCACCGGGTACGGTGGGACGCCCATGAAGCTTGAGGAGGGCATGAACACCTTCCTCAGGGATATGGACATCACATTCAGGAGGGACGGTGACACAAAGCGGCCCCGTGTCAACAAGGAGGCGTCGAGGCTCGACAAGGAGCAGAAGAGGACCGGTAGATACTACTACGTATAGCTGACGCGCGCGCATACTCGCCTAGGATAGCCATACTCTTCGAATGTGATACCAATGGAACCCGGCTGAGTAACCTACTTCTCTAAACCGTTAAATCCTCTTCAACCATTCTTGGATCATGAGTTCTGTAGAACAATGGAGGGTCGTATAGATGCCCCAAGTCAAGGTCAACGACATCGAAATGTACTACGAGGTACACGGAGAGGGAGAACCAATTGTGTTCCTACATGGGTTTTCATGGTCTAACCAAATGTGGAACCCATTCATCCCAGACTTCAAAGAACATTTCCAGCTAATCACCCCTGATCTGAGGGGACACGGACGTACAACTAACCCGTCTAAAAAGTTCACACACAGACAATCGGCACTCGACATCTATGCCTTACTTGATCATCTAAAGATTGAGAGATTCAAAGCCGTTGGATGGAGCTCAGGAGGTATGACTTTGATCCATATGGCAACCCAGCAGCCTAATCGTGTTGAGGCTATGATACTTGTCTCTGCCACTTCACATTTCCCAAAGGAATGTCGTGAGCTAATGGCTCAAGAAAATATAGATGATTTGACTGAAGATCAATGGAATAATTACCGTAGTATCCACCTTCATGGCGACGAGCAGATTAGACTATGGTGGAAGCAATTTTACGAGATGAAAGATAGCTACGATGATATGAATTTTACACCGCCTTATCTTTCAACGATTACGGCTAAGACGCTGATAATCCATGGTGATAGGGATGGTTTCTTTCCTGTATCTATACCTGTGAATATGTACAATTCAATTCCAGATTCGTATCTGTGGATTGCTCCGAATACAGGTCATTCGATTGTAGAAAAATATGGTTCTGAGATC
>JAUVYU010000179.1 GCA_030602935.1 Candidatus Bathyarchaeota archaeon
CCGTCGACCTCGGCGACGATGAACGTCCTCGGGAAGCGCTGGTAGAGGTCCCTGTAGAAGAATGTGCTATAGTTCTCAGGGAGGCACTCCTCGTTAATCGACATGACCCTGCTGAGGTCATCGAATCTGAAGATCCGCACCCTGAATCCCTTGTCTTCCATCTACGACTCCTAAACGTCTGAATCCCTTGCATTTAAGATATATGCTGACATGTATGCCAAGAACGTTTTTGTATCATGGTTACACTATGGAAACCACGCATTATCGGAGGCTGCTTACAGGAAGATTGGCTAGATACATGGCGGACCCTGACGTCGAAGAGGCGATTGAGGACATCTTCAACATACGGGACATGTACTTCTACATGGATCAGCCGACGTACGTCGTGGAGCCCATCGAGGAAGGTGATCCTAGGATGCTGATGAAGAAGGGCTTCAAGCGGCTCGTCGAGGAGCTCCGCCCCCTGGGGTTCCTCCCCCGGCTGAACAAGGAGATAGATCGATACCTGATCACCGTCTTCAGGACTCCTCCGCCGAGTCCGTCGAGGATAAATAGGAACCTGATACTGTTCGCGGTCACTACATGCACCATATTCCTTGACGGATTCATTAGGAGCAACAACCCCCTCCTCGTGGATATCCTGATGCCGAACACGCCCGTCTACGTCAACGCCCTCTACTTCACCTTGGCCATCCTGTCGATCTTCGGCCTCCATGAGCTGGGGCACAAGGCCGTGGCGGTCCTAAGGGGAGTCGAGACCTCTATGCCCTACTTCATCCCAGCGCCCCCGGGGATGGGGGGCACCTTCGGGGCTGTCATCGTCCAGAAGGAGCCGCCGACAAACAGGGACGCCCTGTTCGATCTGGGGTTGAGCGGCCCCCTGGCCGGTTTCATCATCACCGTCCTGGTCGCCGTGGTGGGGCTCTGGCTCTCGTTCGTCGTCCCCCTCGAGGAGGTCCACTCCTGGATGATCAGCTACCCCGAGATCAGGTTCCAGTCCATCCCGTTCCCCCTCCTCCTGGTCTTCCTGCAGTCGATCATAAGGCCCGCTCAGGAGGGGATGGTGCTCCTGATCCACCCCGTCGGCTTCGCAGCCTGGGTAGGATGCCTGGTAACCTTCATCAACCTGATTCCGGCATGGCAGCTCGACGGAGGCCACATAAGCAGGGCAATCTTCGGCAAGTACTATCACAAGCTCATGTCCGTCTTTGGCGTGGCCGTGCTATTCCTAACAGGATACTTCGTGATGGCCGTAATCACCTTCTTCCTGATGATGAGGACGCAGGGTGACGCGGAGGCCCCCTTGGATGATGTCTCCCCTCTCAGCCCCTCGAGGAAGGCTATGATATTCGTCTATCTGGCCATGGTCCTGTTGACCCTGGTGACGCTCTTCCCTATCTAGACCGTGTATGGGATGGTCGTGCATCCGTGGGTGACCACGAGGGTTCGTCTTCCTCTCCTCCGCTCGTATGCCCGGCTCAGGGCCTCGTTGGCCATCCTCTCGACTGTGAGTCCCAGGGGCTCCGCTAGGTAGGAGGGGATGGCCGAGACGATGACCAGGTCTTTCTGCTTGCTGAATGTCTTGATCAGGTGTACCGCTTTAGCGCCCAGCATGTACCTCCTCCTCAGCTCCGGGAGGGCGTCCACCTGGGAGAGGGTCTCCAGGCCGTCCGCCCCCAGCCCTTCCGAGCACTCGGCCAGGAGGATGATTGTCGCCCCCCTCCTAGCTACGGATGCGGCGTTCCTGAGGGCCCAGATCGAGTTGTAGAGGTCGTAGTCGAACCTGCTCCCCCCTGCGCGTACCACTACTACGTCGGCGTTCCCTTCCGTCTCAACCCTGTGGCTCTCCCCCACCTCGGCCACCGCTCCCTCCCAGCTCTTTTCGAGCTCCCCGGAGTGGGCTGAGAGCAGGTCCCCCATACCGTCGGTGACAAGGTTTACGGAGAGCTCTATCTCCGCCATCTTCGCCGCCTCCAGCCCGTCATCGTAGACGGGGTTCTCTGCCATGACCTCAGGGGAGGTATCGCTCTTGAAGGAGAGGCTTCGAGTTTTCTCGATCGTCGAGGCCCCCGAGAGCGCCGGGAGGATGAGGTTGTGGGCCCCCCTCATACCCGTGAACGGGTCGAGGCGGACCTCCCCCACGGCGACCCTGGTGGTCGCCTCGAAGAAGGCTCTGTTTATCTGGACCTCAGTCCCCTTCGACGTCTTGCCTACCGTTCTCAGGTTTCCGGCGCCTCGTCCGTGCTCAAATATCCTGATGTTCTGGAAGATCTGAGGGCCCTTGAGGGCGCTGAGCAGGTCTGGGTTGCTCCTCTCCCTCAACCCGTTGCCTATGACGACGGTGACGTCCTCTCCCTTGATATCCCTAGGCTGGAGCACCTCGAGGATGCTCGACAGCGCGGAACTCGCAAGGGTCGGCTGCAATGTACCGTCCAGACCGATGACTATCTTCCTCCTGCGCCTCATTATCTCCTCGAGGCTGGGCGACCCTATGGGGTTCTGGAGGGAGTCGGTGATGATCTGCCTTGGGCTTATGTCCATCTGGGTCTCCTTTGGCTCAACCATGCCTATGAGGTTCCGCAGGGGGACGCTCACGTGGACCTCTGTCCTGCCGTAGGGGAGCCAGCATTCGACCAAGGTTATCAGAATAGGTTAGCTTTCAACCCGTTTATTTCACTTATCCTTCGATCTCTGTAGGGCGACGCTGAAAAGATGCGCTACTTCAATGATTATTATCTAATCGCTGATAAGCTGGTCCTCGCAGCGCTTCACCAGGAGGTTGGCGACCCTGTTCACCTTCTCCTCCACCTCCTCCTGGGACTGGCCCCCCGCCGAGATCCAGAGCCGTATGCCTGACTCGCCGTAGGGCTTCACCATCGACTTGATGTAGACCCCCGGGATGTCCTTCATGACGTCGTCGATTATCGGGGCGAGGGTCGACTCGTCCCTCAGGGGAAGGTAAATGACGTCCTCGGCGAAGGCCCCCTCCACCTTGCTCTTCAGGAGCTGGAGGACCTGGTTGTCGAATATCCACATAAGCTCCCCCGGGACACCCGGGAGGCAGATTATTTGGGCCCCCTCGATGTCTAGGATCACCCCCGGCGCTCCGCCCACCCTGTTGTCGAGGGGATTCGCTCCCTTCGGGAGTATCGCCATCTTGCGGCGGGGCGCGGTCATCTTGGCGTGTTCTATGACCCCCCTCTGATGGAGGTCGGTGTACTGGCGGGTGACGATCTCCAGTGCCTGGTTGTTGAGCACCATGGGGAGGTCGAATGCGTTCGCC
>JAUVYU010000044.1 GCA_030602935.1 Candidatus Bathyarchaeota archaeon
ATGGGCTCCCTGATGACCCTGGATGACCTCACAACGCACAGGAGCACCTTCCCCGAGCCCATCACCACCCACTACAGGGGCACCGACATCCACGAGATACCGCCCAACGGGCAGGGCATCGCGGCCCTGATAGCCCTCAACATCGTGGAGGAGTTCGACCTCGCCTCCATGGGCCACAGCTCAGCGGAGCACCTCCACGCCATGATCGAGGCCATGAGGATGGCCTTCGCCGACGCCAGATGGTACGTGGCCGACGCCGATATGGTCGAGCTACCCATACAGGAGCTGATCTCAAAGGAGTACGCCGCGGAGAGGCGGAGGCTCTTCGACCCGGCGAGGGCCATCGTCGACGTCG
Organism: Candidatus Bathyarchaeota archaeon; assembly: GCA_030602935.1. Lineage (GTDB taxonomy): Archaea > Thermoproteota > Bathyarchaeia > TCS64 > TCS64 > BS750m-G28. Next base: position 356 of record JAUVYU010000044.1, read on the forward strand.
AGAGGGGGTCGCCCCTTGCAGGCTCGGACACAGTCTACTTCTGCACCGCTGACGGCGAGGGGAACGCTTGCAGCTTCATCAACTCCAACTGGAACGGCTTCGGCACAGGGCTAATACCCAAGGGCTGCGGCTTCACCCTCCAGAACCGGGGGAACCTCTTCAGCCTGGACCCGGGGCATCCCAACGCCCTGGCTCCGGGGAAGCGCCCATACCACACCATAATCCCGGGGATGGCGACGAGGGACGGGGAGCTCTACGGGCCCTTCGGCGTGATGGGGGGCTTCATGCAGCCCCAGGGGCACATGCAGGTAATAGTAAACATGGTTGACTTCGGGATGGACCCCCAGGAGGCGCTGGACGCCCCACGTTTCTGCATAAACAGCAGGACATCTGGTAGCAACGTGGCCCTTGAGGAGGGCATCCCTTTGGATGTGATGGCCGCCCTCTCCCGGATGGGCCACACGGTGTCGCCGCGCGCCGGGGCCTACCGATACGGCTTCGGAAGAGGACAGATAATCACGAGGGACCCCGATTCGGGCGTCCTCTGCGGGGGCTCCGACCCCAGGGCGGACGGTCAAGCGGTGGCCTGGTAGGTCTCAACGGAGCCCACCAACTGTAGGCCTGTATATTCCTTTTTTACTTGATTAAACGACGGATGAGTACGGCATAAACCGATTCCTCGTCAGATTCTGAGATATAGGACTATTTCACGTATGCTTGATTCAATATTTTATTAAGAAGCTTAGTTCACTACGATCAATGATTTAGTCATGAGTGTTCTCAGAGAGGCAACAGTAGGGATCTCAATCAGGAAACGTCTGGGTATCCTCACCGTTATATCCCTCGTGCTGTTCCCCCAGTTTTCCAATAATCTCATAGCCCCATCCGGATCCGAGGGGGTGCAATACTCGGTTCCCGCTGAGGGTGACATAATGAAGTTCCTGTTGGAGCTACCCTCTGAGGGTTTATACGAAGGTGTGGATGTGGTCTCGGACCTCAAGGAATGGGTCCTGGATCAGCAGAAGGCAGCCGTATCTCACCTCCGGGAGATGGGCATACAGGTCCTTGAGCAGCACTGGCTGGGCAACTTCATCGTCGCGAGGGGGACTCCTTCCCAGATAGCAGGTCTACCCGATGAGCTGGGCAGGGTAAGGTCGTACCCGGAAAGACCCCTGACGCAGGACTCATTAACGGCGATTGTCCCCGCCACGAGCTACGGCCCCGATGACTGGGAAATGACCATGATACGCGCCGACCATGTCCACGACATGGGCTACTATGGTCAAGGGACCCGGGTGGCGATCCTCGACTCGGGGATCGACGCAGATCATCCGAAACTGAGTGGAAGGATCATAGCCCAGGTCGATCTCGTGAACGGAGACTCGGTCGCGGAGGACACCGACGGCCACGGCACAAGCCTCGCCGGCATCGTGGCCAAGGTGGCGCCCGCAGCGGGGCTCCTGATAGCCAAGACTGGCGAGGGAGGGCTCTCGTATCAGATACCCCTGATAAGCGGCGCCGAGTGGGCGGTGGAGAACGGCGCGGACGTGATCCTCATAGCATCCTCTCTCAGGCCTGCAAGGGCTGACGGGTCAGACTGGCTCTCCGCGACCATGGACGGCCTGAGCTCCCTCGGGGTCACCGTGGTGGCCGCGGTCGGGAACGAGGGCCCAGAGGAGACATCCGTCGGCTCCCCTGCAGACGGTAGGAACGTGATCGCCGTCGGCGCCTTGAGCCAGATGTATCAGATACTGCCTTCAAGCAGTCGGGGGCCAACCGTAGACGGCAGGGTGAAGCCCGACATAGTCGCCCCGTCAGGGATCAGTACCACATCCCTTGACGGAGGGGAAACGGTCATGGCGGGCACCAGCGCGGCTTCGGCTGTCGTTGCAGGGGCCAGGGCCCTCCTGAACCAGGCGTATCCCAGGGTCCCCTCGGAGGCTCTGAGACAGATAATCCTCAACACGGCGGTGGACATGTCGCCCTCACCCGACAACACATACGGCTATGGAAGGCTTGACGTCCTCTATGCGATGGACGGCTACGAGCCCATCATCATCCCGTCCATCGGCGATGAGGTGTTCGGGGGGCAGCAGCACACCGTCAACGTCATAGTCTACAACACCACGGGCAGGAGGTCTAACCTGATCTCTGAAGCCACCGCCGCAGTCGAGATCGTGTACGCCGACAACTCTGTTTCAGCTCACATGGTGCCTGCCATGGGCTCCGGACGGTACTCCCAGCCCATCACCATCAAAGAGGTGTACGGGAGGGCTCAGTACAAGATCAGGATAATATCCACCACGCTGAGCTACTACACTAAGTGGATCACCATCCTACCTGTGAAGATACTGGATGTGACTCTGGATTCATACAGCCTTCAGCCAGGCGATGAGCTCACGGTCAGCGCCTCTCTGGAGTGGGGAAAGGAATGGTACTCCGAGCCCCTGAACCTCTTCTTCAGGGTATACGACGTCGACGGGAACTACAGGGGGCAGGTGCAGAGGGCCGTGGACATCCTCGACACCCATGTGGAGGCCTCCTTCGACGTCCTGGCGAACGGGACGTTCAGCGTCCTGGCTTCCCTTGAGTCTGGCACCCTCAGCGGTGACAGGGAGACACTTGACGTGATGAGCTCGGGATACTTCTCCGTGGCTGACACGTCCAGGGTGAACAGGTACTGGACCATGTTCAACCACGTGTACGAGGGCCTCCTGGATGGGAGGTTCGAATGGAGAGGTGGGGAGTACCTAGACGCCTATCGCGTGACGTTGGACGCGGCCCTGTTGGAGCGGGCGAAGGCGTACGCCGAGCCCTTCCTTGAGGACGGCTACACGATGCTCGAGGTGGAGCCCCTCGACGAGATTGCAGGGCATGCCAGATTCCTCCTAGAACTCTACGACGAGACGGGGGAGGAGGCATACCTTGACGAAGGACGGAAGCGGGTAAACTGGCTCGTGTCCAACCAGTCCTCCAACTACGGCTGGTGGCACGACGGCTCCGGGATGCCCTGCACATACACGAACACCAGCAGCCAGATGTTCAACGTGGAGGCGCTTCTAGCTCTTCAGACGGCCTACAGCGTCACCGGTGATACCGCCTATATGGAGGTTGCCCGGGAGGCCTTCAAGGAGAGGAGAGGGCAGTGGCAGAGCACCATCGACGTGGACATCGAGGTGGCCCACCGTCTCCATGAGTACACCCAGGAGAACATCTACTCCGAGTGGCTTGCATACCGCCTCAGAGGCCTTGAGGGCACCCAGCTGTCGGGCGGCGGCTGGGGGGAGGCGGGGGAGCTCGGAGGCGTGAGCGAAGTGGGCGTCGAGAGCACCCGGGCCCTACTCCTCCTCTACTCGTTGACGGGGGACGAGTCCGTCCGGGATCTGGCGCTGTCCGCGCTGGACTGGCTCTACTATCACTCCTGGATAGGCGGCGGGTGGGAGACCGGCTGGTACACCGGTGAGGGAGCCGACACCGCGCCTGTCCTCCACGCGCTCTCCATGTTCCTCCCCTCCATCTACCCGACCGCAACGATCGAGATGGTCATGCCTGTCGACTTGGCCTTCGATGTCGATGGCGTGGGGTACGTCTCCGGGCCCACGGGGAAGGTGGAGGTAGAGCTTGATCCCGGGGTCCACGTGGTCTCGGTTCCCGAGAACTACACCGTTGACGTCTTCAGGAGGTTTGAGGCCTGGGGGGACAGCGAGCCCTCGAATTCGAGATCCGTCACCGCGACCCAGAATCGTCTTCCATCCCTAGTGCCCTTCTACTCGACTAACTACCATCTCTCCGTCTCATCTCCTTACGGGGATGTGGTAGGTTCGGGGTGGTATAGGGAAGGAGCTCAGGCGTCGTTCTCCGTGACCCCAGGCGTTGTGGCGCTGGGAGCCGGGGAGAGGGCTGTGTTCCGGGGCTGGTCGCTTGAAGCCCTCCCGGAGGAGACGTCGGTGTCCGTCAGCATATACAGGGACGTCGAGGCCGCTGCGCTCTGGATGAAGCAGTATTCGCTCTCTCTGGGCGTGGAGCCGGAAGAGGTTGAGGACCTCCCCGAGGTCACGCCGTCCGGGGAGTGGTTCGACGAGGGCGCAGAGCTGACCTTCATGGCGCCCGAGGTGGAGGGATTCGACCTCATCGGGTGGACTTTGGACGGAGACGATCTGGGGACGAATGCCTCCTCCGTCGAGGTGGTGATGGACGCAGCGCACAGCATGGTAGCGAATTATAATGCCTCAGCGGAGCCTGAACCGGAACCGGAGCCAGAGCCTGAGCCCGAGCCTGAACCGGAGCCGGAACCCGAGGAAGAGCCTAAGCCTCGGGGGATACCCGGCTTCCCATACGCCTCGGTGATGGTGGGTCTCCTGGTGGGGATCCTCTTGTTGCTGGTGGGCAGGTCGGGGAGGAGCTAGACCTCTCCGGACTGTCCTCCCGTATGAAAGAGTATTTAACGGGTTGGCTCATACCTTTTTTCGATTGATTATGGCCGGGTTCGTCAGAGTCGTTGACATCCTTGATGGGGCTCACGACGGTGCAAAGGTGAGGGTCCGGGGCTGGCTCTACAATAAGCGGAGCAGCGGGGGGATCCAGTTCCTCTCAGTGAGAGATGGTACTGCTGTGGTCCAGTGCACCCTGAACAGGCGGGACCTCGGGGAGGAGGTGTTCAGGGAGGTGGAGGGGCTCCCGCTGGAGTCCACTGTCGTGCTGGAGGGCGTGGTGAACGTGGACGAGCGGGCTCCGGACGGCCGCGAGGTCTCGGTGGCCAGCGTGGTGGAGACCGTGGCGGCGATGTTGGACTTCCCCATCACGAAGCAGGAACACGGCGTCGAGTTCCTCATGGATAACCGGCACCTCTACGTGCGGAATCCCAGGATCCAGGCGGTGATGCGGATCCGGGCAAAGTTCATGGAGGTGGCCCGGGGCTGGTTCCGGGACCACGACTACACGGAGACCCAGAGCCCCATGTTCATCACGGCGGCCTGCGAGGGGGGCAGCACCCTGTTTAACGTGGAGTACTTCGAGAGGGAGGGCGTCTACTTGAGCCAGAGCTGGCAGCTCTATGCTGAGGCCATGATCTCGACCCTGGGGAAGATCTACACGATCGCGCCCAGCTTCAGGGCGGAGCCGAGCAGGACGCGGAGGCATCTGTCGGAGTTCTGGCACCTGGAGGTGGAGGAGCCTTGGCAGGACTTGGCGGGGATCACGGCGGTGGGGGATGAGCTTGTTGCCCATATCGGGCATACGCTGGCGAGGGAGATGCCCCGGGAGCTGAGGTTGGTGGGGCGTGACCCGGAGGATCTTCTGGCGCTGGAGACGCCTTTTCCGCGTGTGAGCTATGACGAGGCGGTGGAGATAGTCCAGTCGGAGGGGGTGGACATGTACTGGGGGGACGACTTTGGGTGGCAGCAGGAGGGGCCCCTGACGAAGCGGTTCGACACGCCCTTCTGGATCGTGGGTTTCCCGACGGGGATTAAGCCCTTCTACCACCTGCCGAACCCGGAGAGGCCTGATGTGACGATGTCGGCGGACCTGATGGCCCCGGAGGGCTATGGTGAGATCATTGGCGGTGGTCAGAGGGTCCACGAATATGAGCAGCTGCTGAGCCGGATCGACGAAGACGGGCTGGATCCGGAGGATTACAGTTGGTACGTCGACCTGAGGAGGTGGGGTACGGTTCCTCACAGCGGCTTCGGGTTGGGGGTGGAACGGGTGGTCATGTGGATGTGTAAGCTTGATCACATCCGGGACGCGGTGCCGTTCCCCAGGGACATGAGGCGGATCGTCCCCTAACCTCCTTCTCTCCTTTTCCGATAAGCTGTTATACGTCTCCATTATTTGTGGACGTCTTGGGAATCGATTGACTGGGGTATTTTTCGTATCTTTTTATGCTGTAATATATTTTTCAATAGAATTGATATTCGATTAATAAAAAAAATGAATTCTTAGAAGCGTTCAAGCATGTAGACGACGGGCCTGAGGCCGTCGGCACAGCAGACCACGGCCTTTCCCTTCTCCTCTGACCACGGGTAGTCCCCGCCGAACATGAGCATCCTGACGGGGCTCTTGATCGTTGCCCACGACCAGTGGCAGAAGCCCGCGGGCATCTCCATGT
>JAUVYU010000069.1 GCA_030602935.1 Candidatus Bathyarchaeota archaeon
GTGGGCTCACAGCCTCGTTGAATCCCAGGCTCATAGGGGTCTTCTGGAGCTCCTCTAGGCTTCCCCTGACGGCTATCTCCATCTGGATCTGGTCGAGGGCGGCCTGCTTCGTGCTCCCAGCTTCGTCGTCCGTATCTACCACGAAGGTTCTGTTGGTGTCCACGGGTTTCTCCATGAGGTCAAGCATCATTAGGTACTTCCGAAGCCTCCTAACCGAGAGTGGGAGCTCCATATTCTCCTGAGGTGTGGAGGTGATTCCGCCGACGGGAATGCCGGCCACATCGACGTTCTCGCATGCATCCAGGACCCTGTAGTAGTCCTGCATGTCCTTCAGCGTCGATTTCCGCATGGAGCCGTCGGGCTGCACTAGGTAGGGCCCGATGCCGTGGACGAAGTATGAGTGCTCCATGTCTATGGTGATCGCTTTCTTCGGGTCCCTCCCACCGAATCTGAAACTTTTTGGCGTCTTCCTGATGGCCTCGTCTACGAGGCTTGGAGGGATCTTGACGTGTTCTCCCTTGAAGTCGACGGTGGCCCCTGCGTTCTCAAGCAGTTGGAGACAGGTCTCGTTTGGTATCTTTACTCCTGTGCGGTTGAGGATCTGCTTCGCTGCGTGGTCCAGATCCTTTATCTGGTTTTCAGAGAGGAACCGGTAATTCCCCGCCTTTATGCCCACGGTTCCATCTTTAATCCCTGGAGATGAGTACCAGTAGATCCACGGTTTGAAGCCTGAATTAATCATGACGTTAAAAATGTGGAGTTAATGCTATTTTAGGCTTGGCTACTTGAAGTATTCTGCCACGTCTTTGGCGCTCATGTCTTTGAAGCCGAGTTTTTCGACTGTCAAGCCCTCCTCCCAGAAGTCCCTGCCGAGGAGTACCGAGGCGATGTGGATGCAGGCTTTCAAAGTAGGAGTGGGGACGCCGACCAAGTCTCCCATGGATGACCAGGTGACGAAACCGTATGGGATGTCCTCGGTCAGGTATCTGTAATCCAGTCTATCCGTCATACTCCAGTATGTCTCGAGGTTCCATGGCACAGCTGGGGATGGGAGCTCTCCCTTGTAGGGTGCGGGCTCGAACTCGAAGCCCAGCTTTCTGCAGACGGCTGACTGCTCGTGTTTGATGCTTTCTTTGAGTCTCTCCTGTGAGGTTTGTGGTTTACCTTCTCTGTTTGCTCCGCCGACTAGGGTGTCGTAAAAGATCTCCCAATGACCCTTGGAGCGTTCGATGCTTGCGGCGTTCAACAGCATCATGGGTATGTGGCCAACCGGGTTCTCATAGGTCATGCTTACTTCGAGAGTGCTGCCCACTGGCTCTAGGTTGATGGGGTAGCCCTCGGTGGCCTTAAGCATCTTAGGTGTCTGCTTCGCGGGGTTGGCAGCTACTCTGTTCTTGGGGAAGATCCATCTTACGAAGATGTATGCGTCTCTTTTCATTCTCCTGCAGGCGTAGGGCATGGTCTCTCCGCCGCCTATAACGGCGTCAGGTGCAAGGTCTTTCTCCGTTAGGTACCTCTTGAGCTTGACGTCTGCGAAGTTGAGTGGGAAGAAGAGCACGGTCTTGCCGTCGAGGTGGGGGGCCATGAGCTCGATGAATTCGTCGTGGGCGAAAGCGGGGATCGTGACGTTCACGACTGGCACGTTGTCCAGGGCTTCCTCGATATCCGTTGTGAGCACGTCCATCTCAGCGAAGCCTGGACGCATCCCTTCACGTTCAAGGCCGCCCTTCTCCTCTATGGGCGTCAGGTTGTGTTTCTTGAATCTCTCCAACTCGAAGAGGTTCACCTTGTAGCCGCTTAAAGCAAGGTCCGAGGCGAGGGCGTAGCCTCCGTTTCCCGCCCCTAGTACGGCAACTCTTTTTTCCATAGTTCTTCATATTGTGAAGTGAATCTTAAGACTTTACAGTGCCTGCAGGCTTCATTACGTGGTGCGCCATGGGGGGCAAGGGTTAAGTCGGGATGTGGACGATACTCAAAACATGTCTGTTATGTGGTCTCCGTCCAAGGACTATGGCCGGTTCCTCGTTGACGGGGCGCTGTTGAGGAGGATCGAGAGCGAGGTCTCCGGGGAGAGGGCGTGGGACACCGTCTCCAAGATCTCCAGGTTCCACCGCATCCGAGGGGGAGGCGTGGGCTCAGGATACAACCGCTGCGTTGAGTGGCTGGCTGAGGAGCTCGGGAAGGTTGAGGGCCTCGAGGTGAGGGTGGAGAAGTTCGCGACGGATGGCGAGAGGAAGTACCTGGGCTGGCTGGCTCCTATAGGGTGGAGGGCCAGGGAGGCGGAGCTCTGGCTCCTGGAGCCCGAGGAGAGGCTTCTGGCCCGGTTCTCCGACGTGGCGGTGAGCCTGATGCTCTACTCCAAGGGGGGTGAGGCGGAGTCAGAGGTGGTCTTCGTCGGCGGGGGCAAGAAGGACGAGGACTATGAGGGTGTTGAGGTTGAGGGGAAGCTCGTCTTCGCCGTGGGCGGAAATGGGGCGAAGGTTCACAGGGAGGCGGTGATCAAGCGGGGCGCGGCTGGAGTCATCGTGGGGCCGACTGGTAGGGCCGATAGGCTGGATTTCCCTGACCTTGTGGAGGTGAGCAGGCTGTCTCCGAAGAAGGAGGAGGTGAAGGATGCGGGGTTCGGCTTCGCGCTCTCCCTGAAGCAGGCGCGGGAGCTGGAGTCGTACTTCGAGGCTGGGAAGACGGTGTGGATGAGGGCGTGGGTGGACGCTGAGATCATCGAGGGTGAGATGCCGACCATCGATGCCTGGTTCCCGAGGTCGGAGCATCCGGAGCAGGAGGTGATACTGATGGGTCACCTGGATCACTACAAGCCGGGGGCGAACGATAATGCGTCTGGCTGTGCGGGGATGGTGGAGATCATCAGGAACATCGCCTCCATGGTGGAGAAGGGCGTCATGGAGCCTCCGAGGAGGACCATCCGGTTCCTGTTCCTGCCTGAGCTGCATGGGGCTGCGGCGTACCTGTCGCGGTATCCGGATATCGGGGAGAGGGGCATAGCGGGGATCAACCTCGACATGATCGGCGAGGACTATGGGCTCTGCAAGGCCAACTTCAACCTGACCTGTTCGCCGTACTCGGTTCCGGGGTACATCAACGAGGTGCTGGCGGACCTGCTGCCCTGGCTGGAAGGGGATGTGTTCTACAGCCCCCGGGGGAGCAGGTACAGGTTCAACTACAGAGTTACTCACTACTCGGGAGGCTCTGACCACGTCCTCTTCGACTACTCGGCGATCTCGGTACCGTCGGTGATGCTGGGGCACAGCAACGTCTTCCACCACACAAGCGAGGACACCACCGAGACGTGTGACCCTACGGAGCTGAAGAGGATCACAAGTTTGGCTGAAGCGGGGACGCTGTTCCTAGCTAACGCGGGGGACGAGGAGACGCTGAGAATAGCCCGGAAGGTGGCCAGCCAGGCCCACGTCAGGATGGCGGAGACCACGGGAATGTCCTTGAAGCTCCTACAGGATAAGGCCTCCACTGAGGGCCTTGAGGAGGCTTACTGGAACGTGAGGAGGTACCCGGGGCTCCATGTGGTGATCGAGGCGGCGAATGTCCGCGAGGTCAAGGAGCTCGGTGGGGATGACGCGGGTAGGCTCATTGAGGGAATGGCAGAGACCCTTCTCGGGCAGGCAAGGAGCGAGATGGAGAGGATTGACTCGTTCTATCGTCTGCTGCTGGAGCAGTATGGCCTTGAGGAGAAGCCATACGAGCCCAGCGAGCCCTACGTGGAGGCTGAGTCCCTGGTGCCGAGATGCCTGTCTGACGGGCCCCTGAGCAGCGCGCTGGAGAACATACGGGAGGAGCTCGGGGATGAGAGGGCTGACTGGTACAGCGAGTACTTCGGGGCCCCTATGACGCGACTCGGTGGGGATGCCTTCGAGATACTGAATCTGGTGGATGGGGAACGCAGTCTCCTGGATATCCGGGACATCGTGTCCTTCGAGTTCAAGGAGACGAGTGTCGAGTATGTCCTCCACTTCGCTGAGGATCTGCGAGAGATGGAGTTGATAGACTACCGCTGAAATCTTCTTCTCTGCACGAATGGTGGTGGGTACACCCAGTGGTTAGAATGTCTGAACCGTCTTTGTTCAATCTACAAAATAAGACAGACGACTTGGATACAGTTCCCTTCCGTCCATGTGCGTGCTGATGCCAAAGTCTTTGATGTTTTATCTGAACACTCGAAAATTACTTGAACCCCCGTTTAATATAATCCTCCTGCGCGCGTACATGTTCTACTTCTAAGATGGCAAGTGCAGCTTATTTGACAGTGGTAATTAATTAGAAATGTGTTGTTTGAGTTATACTGTGCGTGCGTTACATCATTATTTTGAAGAAATTCTGACCATTTAATGATGTCATATTCCATCTTTTCCCCAGTCTATTTATGGTAGACATGAGGAGTCCAAAATTTTCTTCGTTTATGTTTTTCATGGGTATTAACATCGTGTCATCTTGGATGATAAATGATGGTTCTTGCCGGTTAATGGCTTGATGTTTTTTCTTTATTTGATGGAGTGGTTGTGAACCTATGAATACTACTGCTGATGGGTCGTACAAGATGGGAATTTTCCTTTTTATATTCGTTTTATTATCGTCCTTTATTCCAACTCGGAGTAGTTTGTTTCTCTTTCGTTTTGTTATTGATTTCTTTGTGTTTATTATAGTCATGCAGGATTCCCTTCTGAGGATTACACGTTCAAGTGAAATTATAGATAAATCTGTGGTTTATCTTAAAAATGCAGACTGAACTAAGTTTCGAATGTTAAATATAGGCTACTGATACATTGTGCGCGCGCATGTGCGCGATTAAATTTATACCTTTTTTCGTCTTGACTCACAGCTAGGGCAGGTCTTCTCTTCTTTTGAGTATTGATTACCGCAGCGCCAACATGGTTGCCAGGGAGCTATGTGTAGATTGTCTGTTGTTTCCTGTGACTTGAGGATTGTTAGTTGAGATATCATTATCACGTTGATTATTGTAGATTATCCTTAATATAAGATATCAGAAGCTTGGGTTGCGCGCGCGCGCGCACGATCATATGAAAAACTTTCTCACAGGGAAATCCCTCATTATGGAAAAAATGAAAAAAAGGGTTTGGTTTGGCTTACCTTGAGGCTGATTCTACGTTCGTCTCTACTATCCACTGTGCATTGTTAGTAAAGACCGTCACGGAGATGGGTGTCCCTATGTCGTCTAGGCCGATGTTTGTGGGGTCAAATATTAAGAAGAGCAAAGTATCGCCGGAGCTCATTGGAATGTCCGAGTTCCCGACTTCCCAAGCTGCTGGTACACCTCCAATAGATGCGTTAAAAGCTGTACCATTATACGTTAATTCGAAGTCCCCGGTTACATCATCAACCCCTTCTTGAACTCGATAAAAGTAAACCTCTGGCCAGGAACACGAGACGCCCCTGATGACAACCTTGTCGACTAAGATGTCCTTGCC
>JAUVYU010000166.1 GCA_030602935.1 Candidatus Bathyarchaeota archaeon
CGTCATTTTTCGACCCGGTGACCCCTATTTTCGAGGATGGCAGGTAGATCCAAATGTCTGTTGACCAGCTAGATCTAAGAATCATCCGTTCCCTAGATGGGGAGGGGCGTAAACCGTTCAGGCAGATAGCCGAGGAGCTCAGCGTCAGCGACTCGACCGTCAGGAAGAGGATAAATAGGATGCTGGAGAACGGCATCATCAAGGAGTTCAACGTCCTGCTCAACTACCAGGCTCTGGGCAGGATCATTAAAGCCTTCATCGGTCTGCGTGTGAACCCTGGCAAGCACAAGGAGATCGTCGAGCACCTGGAAAGGAACCCAGACATCCAGGTTCTATACCGCACCACGGGAGATGTAGATCTCTTCGTCGAGATCATCTGCAGGGACATGGAGGGGCTCAACGACTTCCTCGAGTCCGAGTTGACACTCGACGGGATAACCGGCACCCATGTAACCGTGGTGATAAGCCCCTACAAGCGCTGTCCTTGCACAGGGATCTAACGCCAGACCTCCCGCCTCTCCCCCTTCAGAGTGAGTACGTAGACCCCATCATCAAGGGCAGGGGCGACGGAGAACTCCGCCTGGAAGAGCGTCTCAAGATAGCCCTTCAGGAACGCGATGGGGACCCCGAGGAACTCGACTATCATCTCACCTCCGTTACTGCTGAACTTTGCCCAGCCTAGGTTCTCAAGCTCGTTGAGGATCACTCCCCAGTTGGAGGGTTCGCTGAGGTCCAACTCGGGGTCGAAGGGATCAATTAGCCTCCTCTTGAGGGCTGACATGCGTGCGATCTCGTATAGCTGCGCCTCGCTGACCGAGGTGAATATGTCGTTCAGCATCCTGTGGGAGACTATGAGGATCCTCTGGTCGCCCAGGCGGTACACGTACTGCAGCCACTCATGCATGTTTAGCTTCTTGTATATGCGGAGAGCCGCCAGAACCGCCTCCTCCCTGTCCTTTATCATGCGGCTGCTCTCGAGAAACGCAAGATACTTCCTAAGATCTTCGTCGAGATGGACCGTGAACTCCTCGCCATCGCTGTCTACCTTTAGTGTAAGGTGGTCTTCGGGCCTCAAGGGCATCAAAGGGAATATGAAAGAAGGGGTATTTACATTTATCAGGGGTCTATCCCGTCATCTTCTCCTTGACCTTCGTCAGGAGCTTGTCGGCGACCTCCCTCTTGCTACTCAGTGGGACGTGGGTCACCTCGCCTCCCCTGTCGATTATGAAGACCTCGTTGGTGTCGATACCGAATCCCACCTGGTCCTTGGAGACGTCGTTCGCCACTATCATGTCCATGTCGGCTTCGCCCATTCTCTTTGTGGCCCTCCTGAGGAGCTCCTCCTCCGTGATGTCGTACTCGGCCTTGAATCCTACGAGGAACACGTCGGGGTCCACTTTCTTAACCTGCTCGATGATCTTTGGAAGGGGCCTTAGATCCACGGTCCAGTGCTCCATTCCTGACGGAGTCTTCACCATCTTCCTATCTGCGGGCTTGTAGTCGGCTGCGGCAGCAGAGAGGATAGCCACGTCCTTGTCCCCATCCTTCAAGGATTCCACGACTGCGTCCAGCATCTCCTCGGTGGTCTCGACCTTCACGACCTTGGCTCCCGATGGGGGCACAGCGGTCCCTGGGCCGAAGACCAGGGTCACCTCTGCTCCCCTGCTCAAGGCCGCCTCTGCGATGGCGACGCCCATCTTCCCCGAGCTGGGGTTGGAGATGTACCTGAAGCCGTCGAGGTACTCTCGGCAGGGTCCTCCGGTCACGACGACCTTCATCCCCTCATAGTCCCTTTCAACGGTGAGTTTGTTCACGACTGACTGGACTATCTCCTCAGTCCCAGGTATCTTGGCCTTCCCCTCCTCCATCCGGGGCATCAGGACCTCGACTCCGATGGACTCCAGCTTCCGTATGTTCTCCAGGACGATGGGGTGCTCGTACATGGAGGCGTGCATCGCCGGGGCGATGATGATGGGTATCCTGGCCCCTATTGCGGTGGTCAGGAGGGTGGTCACGGGGGTGTCATCGATGGCCCACGCGGCCTTCCCTATGGTGTTGGCGGTGCTCGGCGCCACCAGGATGAGATCGGCTCTATCGGGGTGGACCCCGCCTAGGGTGACGTGCTCTATCTTGCCCGTGAGCTTTGTTACTACCGGGTTCCCCGTGGCGTACTCCATGAGGTAGGGGTGGATGATGACCTGGGCCATCTCCGACATGACTGTGTAGACCTCGGCTCCCAGGCGCATCAGCTCCCGGGCGATCTCGGGGCTCTTGAAGGCGGCGACGCTCCCCGTGATGCAGAGGACTATCTTCCGGCCTTTAAGTGAGTCTCCCTTAGTGCCTATGATCTGCTTCGATGTATGCTCACCCAGGGACATACGAATCTGCTTGCAAGGTATGCACTGTGTTAATAAACGCTTTCATGTGAGGGAGGACGACACCCCTGCTTTGAGAATGCTACCGAAGGGCGTCTATCTTCTCCTCGATCTCCTTGAACCGCTCCTCGTACTCATCGAAGCGCTCGTCGATCCCCTCGAGCTTCTCCTGTAAGAACTTTAGTTCCGTCTCCAGGTCGGTCAGCTTCTTCTCAAGGCTCATACGGAAGACCCCACGCTTGACCTGAGACCCTTCTTTTTATAAATTTACCTAGGGGCCTTCAAGGCCTTTAGGACCTGTCCGAAGTAGTCGGGACCGTAGCTGAGGGCTATCTGGTGGAACTCCCCGTTCACCGTGACGACCCTCTCGAGGTTGCCCTTGATCAGCGCCGTCTCGCCCGCCAAGAGCTGGAGGCGGTACTCCTTCACGTAGGAGACGACCCTGCTGATGCTCCCTGGATCGATGTCGCAGCTGATCTCGTGGAGCTCCACGGGGTAGACTGAGGGCATGAAGCCTCCCTCGTCGTCTGAGAGGACTTCGCCGACGGCCTCGACCCGTCCAAGTTGCTCGATCCTCTCCGTGATCGGGTACTCGTTCGTTATCTCGTCCCATCTCCGGACCGGCTCGAACTCGACGTTAACCGTACGGCACAGCTTGGGTGAGGAGAATCTGGCGTAGATGAGCTTCCTCTTCTGATAGCCGCCGTACTCTGCATTCTCGTAGTCGGTGAAGTTCCAGTGCTGGGGTGGATCCGCTGGCGTCCAGGTGTCGAACTCGTTAATCATTGAACCTTCCCCATAGAGAGCGACGAGGGTCGACCTCAGCTCCTTAAGCTGCTCCACGCCGTAGATGATGAGATCTATGTCGCTGTACTGAGGGTGGTAGAATCCGTGGGCGAGGGAGCCGAAGACCCCGAAGTCACCGAGCCTGAGAGATGACCGCTCAAGGACCAGGTCGAGCACGTCCCTCGCCGTCTCAACGAGGGGATCGTTCTCCTCCTCCCGGAGGTCCTTCAGCCTGGCGGCGGGGCGCCTTGCGCCTGGGGGCGGCGCGGCGGGGTCCCCCGGCGTCTGCCGGCCCAGTGGCGCGGGGGCCGGGCGGGGGGGGG
>JAUVYU010000147.1 GCA_030602935.1 Candidatus Bathyarchaeota archaeon
GGTTCCTCGACGCCCTCTCGGTCAGCGACGCCGGCTCCCATCTTCTTTTATACGAAGTCCGAGAGATCAAACTCGATTGTCATGAGTTCTGATTCAGACATGACCCCGGAGCAGAACCTCAAGGAGATGTACCAGAAGTGGCATCCCCAGGTCCTCTCCGACTTCGAGGACGAGATGCCCAAGTACTGGGGGCGGAAGTGGAAGGCAAACACCACCATCGGGAAGCTCAGGACCGTGCTCCTCCACCGCCCCGGCCCCGAGTTCCTCTCCGTCGGGAAGAAGACGCCCTGGCCTCCCCACGGTGACTCCTTGGCCGCCTGGAGGATGACCTTCAAGCCGGACCTGGACGAGCTGATAGAGCATCACGAGAACATGGCGAAGGCCTACAGGGACGAGGAAGTCGAGGTTCTCATCAGGAAGCCAGACCCCTTCGACCCACCCTACCAGGTGAAGGCCATCTACACAGACGACGTCTGCCACGCCGC
Source organism: Candidatus Bathyarchaeota archaeon (assembly GCA_030602935.1). Taxonomy (GTDB): domain Archaea; phylum Thermoproteota; class Bathyarchaeia; order TCS64; family TCS64; genus BS750m-G28. The sequence goes on from JAUVYU010000147.1 coordinate 486, forward strand.
CGTCTACGGCAGCATCATCCTCCGCATGTACGACTACATCAGGAAGGGCGAGGAGGTGCCCACCTACCAGACCCTGGCCGAGGCTGGCTGCCCCGTCGTCGGCATGATCACGGGAAACGGCATGGCCGAAGGCGGGCCCATAGGTTGGCTCGACGAGAAGCACCTCGTCATCGCCGTTCACTACCCTAGGGCGAATACGTACGACCCGGGGGTGATGAGGGCCAACGAGTGGGGGCACGAGCAGTACGCCCGCATCGTGAAGGCCCAGGACCCCGAGGTGGACATCAGGCTCTGCCCAGGGTACGGTTCACGCATCGACGTGAGCCACTACAAGATGATAGACAGGCACACATCCATCCAGGACCCGAAGAAGATGGACCCAAACCTCGTCGCGTGGATGAAGGCCGAGATGGACTGGAACTTCATCGTAGCCCCCGACGAGGTGTCCTCCTACACCGCCCAGGGTCAGAAGGTCGGCCCAGGCACCGGCGTCGTCCTGGAGCCCATGAAGATCCTAGTGCCCACGGGGAGGCCCAAATCGACTAAATGGTTCGAGAGCATCGGCATAGAGGTGGTCGAGGTCGAGTGCTCCAGCCTCGTGCGCCCAAGGAACAGCGGATCCATCCACTGCTGCGCCGGCTCCATCGTGAGGGACCCTGAGCCAGCCGACTAAACTCATCACATTTTTCTTTCAATCCCCTTACGGATAGGTTGCTCTCTGAACCCATGCATTGAGCCTGGACGAGTTTGGAAAACTCCTTAAGATCATTCTGTCAACTCTAGAGCGATGGCCTTGAAGATCGGATTCGTTGGCTTGGGCAGAATGGGCCTCAGGATGGTAGCTAGGATCCTGAAGACGCATGAGGTCGTCGCTTATGACCTCAACCCCAAGGCGGTCGCCGAGGCAGGGAAGCTCGGCGCGGAGCAGGTCAACTCCCTTGAGGAACTGGCAGGGACGCTCCCAACTCCGAGGGTCGTATGGATCATGGTCCCAGCGGGTGGACCCGTGGAGAGCGTCATCGACAGCCTGGAACCTACACTGGAAGACGGAGACACCCTCATAGACGGAGGGAACAGCCACTACAAAGACTCCGTCAGGAGAGCGGAGAGGCTGCAGGCCAAGGGCGTATCCTACCTCGACGTGGGCACCTCCGGGGGGCTGGAGGGAGCAGAGAAGGGGGCGAACCTCACCATCGGAGGCCCCGAGGAGGCGTACCGGGCGGTGATCCCCCTACTGGAGAGCGTGGCCCGACCAGACGGGTACCTGCACTGCGGTCCCAGCGGCGCCGGCCACTACGTCAAGATGGTCCACAACGGCATCGAGTACGCCATGCTACAGGCCCTCGGCGAGGGATTCGAGATGCTCCGGTCTGCCCCATTCGACCTTGACATGACGGCCATAGCCCGGGACTGGAACAACGGCTGCGTCATCAGGTCCTGGATGATGGAGCTCCTCGGCGACGCACTGGAGGGGGATCCGAGGCTCGACGCCCTAACCGGTGAGGTCGGCGGAGGAGAGACCGGGCGCTGGATGGTGGAGACCGCCATGGAGCTCGGGGTCCCCACCCCCTCGATAGCCCTCTCCCTCCTCATGAGGTTCAGGTCTAGGCAGGATGACACATTCGCTGGGAGGGTCGTCGCGGCCGTCAGGAGGGAGTTCGGAGGCCACGCCGTGAAGGAGGCAGCGTGAGATGAGGGTCCTCATCGTGCAGAACGACGAGACGGAGGGCCTCGGCCTCTACGAGAGGTACTTCAAGGAGAGCATGGTCTCCCAAACGGTCTTCCACGCCTACGACCTGGAGCCGGACGACGCCTTTCCCCCGGCGGAGTTCTACGACGCCTTCATCATAGGCCCCACGCCCATCTCCGCAAACGACGTCGACGACCACGAATTCCTGAGGAGGGAGTGGGAGCTCCTTGGCGTGCTCATCGAGAGCGGGAAGCCCGTGCTGGGGGTCTGCTGCGGAGGGCAGATGCTGGCGAGGAGGCTGGGCGCCGAGGTGAGGAGGAGCCCCGAGAAGGAGGTCGGCGGCTACGAGGTCCGCCTCACCGAGGAGGGCCTGGGGGACCCGCTCTTCTCAGGCTTCCCCGAGGAGTTCCCCGTCTTCCAATGGCACAGCGACATGTTCGAGGTCCCCCCGGGGGGAAGCCTTCTGGCGGTGGGGGAGCCCTGTCCCATACAGGCCTTCGGCTGGGGGAACGTGAGGGGCATCATCTTCCACCTTGAGATAGACCGCCGGGAGGCGGGGAGGTGGGCCAAAGCCTACCCCGCCGAGCTGGAGGCGGTGGGGAAGACCCGGGAGCAGGTGCTGAAGGAATGCAGGGAGCGGGAGCCAGAGATGAGGGAGCTCGCCTACCTCCTAATGGACAACTTCCTGGGCCTAGTCGAAGAGTAGACGCCATTTTCACTCCTCTCCCACCCTCGCCGGGGTGCGTACCCCTTAAGAGGTCTCCGGACGCGCGTCACTCCGCACAGCCATGGATTCTCTACAGCCCCGCGGAGCCCAGACCGGGCCCCCCTTCGAGTCGGCCCTGACCATACTTCCGAGGCGGGAGGGGCGCCGCGCCCTCGCCACGGGCAGCCCCGAGCTCGACCGCCTCACCGGCGGCATGGACCCCGGTCTATTCTACCTCTTCTACGGGGACGAGGGCTGCGAGCTCCCGGACACCCTGCTCCTCCGGCTGCTGGTGGAGGCCGTCAGGGAGGAGGGCGCCCGGGCGGTTTACCTCCTCTGCGGCAACTACCGCCGCTCCCGGACGGTGATGGACCCCGAGCTCCTCATCTCCCTCATCGACGCCTCCGGCCTCGACATCGACGACAGCCTCTCCAGGATCCACATCGTCTCCGCCTTCTCGGAGAGGCACCTCCTGAAGGCCCCCGCTCTGGTGGAAGCCCTCCTAGAGGAGCACGGGGGCTTCTCCCTGGTGGCGGTCCAGCAGCTGGCGAAGCTCTTCTACGGAGAGGACGCCCTCAGGTTCGAGACCCTCAACGCCTTCACAGGCATCGTCTCACGGCTGAAGGCCACATGCGCCGAGAGGGGGGCGGTCCTGGCGGCCACCTGCCGGGCGTCGGACCGGGGCAGGCCCATCCCGCTGCCGGAGGGGGGCAGCTTCCTGAGGCACTCCGCCAACGCCATCATCTACCTCCGGGAGTCCAGGAGGGGGCCGGCCTCGGCCTACGCCGTGAAGCACCCTGACAGGGCCCGGACGGGGCTGGCCGTCCACTTCGGGGAGGAGGGGTCCCTGTGGGGCGTATAACCCGGGACTCCATGAGGGGGCGCCTCCAGGACGCCATGGCCCACCTGAGGAAGAAGTACAGGGCCGCCCTCA
>JAUVYU010000093.1 GCA_030602935.1 Candidatus Bathyarchaeota archaeon
TTAATCTTTTTCCCAGGGGACAGGGCTCGTCAAGCTCGTTGTTGTTGCCGGCGACATACATTCCTTAATTAGAAAAAGGATCCAACTGGAACCTCAATCTGCGATATGGAGCGATGACACATGGCCAACGAATCAGAAGTAATGCCAGATGACGTTAACATGACCCAGGATCCGGATCTGTTCACGGATCCTCAGGGAGATGTAGAGGACGCGGAGGTCGCTCCGGCTCCAGGGGCAGAGGAGCAGGGAGCCCCCGAGACCCTCCTAGAGGAGCCCGAGGAGGCCCCCCTCGAGCCCGAACTATTCTATGACGAGGAAGAGCAGCCCCTCAACGCCGAGGAGGCCACGATCCTCGTCCTCCACTTCCTGCAGCGGATGAGGAAGAGGATCATCACTCCGAGGAAGGCCGTCCTCAACGAGGACAACGTCTTCGTCATCGAGGTCGACCTCAAGGAGGCGAAGGCCACGATCCACATCAATGCGGAGACCAGGGAGATCGTCGAGTACATCATCGAGCCCATCGTGAAGGAGGTCAAGCCCCTGCCCATCCCGATCCGGAGGCTGGCCATAGGGCTTGCAGGATTCCTGTCCCTGCTCGTCGTCTACGTATTCCAGAAGCCGGTGCTCGACGCCCTTAGCCCGATCCTCTCAGCAGTCACCAGCGACCACCTGATCATCGGGGGCGCGGTCCTGATTGTGGCTGGTGGAGTCGTCTGGTGGCGCAGGCGAGGGTAGCCGCCTCTAGGATTCACGCCACTTCTTCATGACGAGGTTCGCGACCGAGGAGTCCTGGATAGCCAGGCCGACGCTCTTGAACACCGTGAGGCCATCTTCTGGGGTTCTGCCCTTCTTCGTCCCGAGGACGAGCTCCCCCAGCTCGGCGTGGATGTGGTCCTCGGTTATGGCCCCCTCCGAGATTGGGATGAGTATGTCCCCCGCCTCCTCCATGATCGCCTCCCTGCTGTCGACGACGACCTTCGCCTCGCTCACGGTCGCTGTGTCCAGCTCCCGCCAGTCGGGGTAGAAGGCCCCGATGGCGCTCACGTGGACCCGGTCACCCAGCCACTCCCTGCGCAACACCGGGTTCTTAGACGTGGTAGCCGTCACCACGACATCGGCGTTGGCCACCGCCTCGGCCCCGCTCGACGAGGGGACGATGTCCACGCCCAGCTTGGGGCCTATCTCCTCGGCGAACCGCCTCATGCGCTCATCGGAGAGGTCGAAAAGCCTGATCGTCTCAAGCTCGCAGGCCTTAGCGACCGCCATGGCCTGGGTTTTGCCCTGGACGCCGCAGCCGATGACCGCCGCGACCCGGGTATCCTTGGGTGCGAGGTACCTCGCTGCGACCCCCGTGACGGCGCCAGTCCTCATGGCTGTGAGATATGTCCCGTCCAGGAGGGCCTCTATCATCCCGGTCTCGGGGTCGTTGACGACGATCCAGGCCACTGTCGTTGGGAGCCCCTTCTCCGGGTTCCGTGGGTATATCGAGATTATCTTCGTGGCCAGGGCGCCGGACTCCGGGAGGTACGAGGGCATGAAGGATATGCTCCCAGAGTACCTGTCCAGCATGATGGTGGAGCGCGCCGGCATCTTCACGGAGCCCTTAGCGAATTCCCCGAAGGCCTTCTCCACGGCGTCCATCGCCTCCCCCATGGAGAGGAGCCTGCTGATCTCATCGTCCGAGAGGAGTAGCATAGGTATCACCTGAGATAGGACTTGGAGAGCCTTTAAAATCTACGATTACGCCCACGGCTTGGGGAAAATCCCGGAATAATAGATAACAAATATCCTGAGTACGTCACAGAATGAAAGATCATAGATACATATCATACAACAGTATTCAGGACATATGATAATACCCAACACTAGTGCGTCATATCGCTACTAGAGAAGTAGGAGTAGTTTAAGGAGTCCAGAACACCTTTTTAAAACGATGCGGAAGGAAGAGCAGTAGAAAGGTTGAGGAATACAGATTGATGAACAGAGCCAGCCGTCCTAGGAGGGGGCTGAGCGCCGTGGTTACCTCGCTGATACTTCTAGTGGCAACTGTGATCATAGCATTCGTGGTCGCCAACTACGCCTCGAACGTCACGAAGACCGGTTCCACCACAGAGGAGGTCAGGCTCAGCAAGGAGAAGCTCTGGCTGAACCTGAGCGGGGCCGTGGTCGCGTTCAAGATCCAGAACATCGGCGGAGCGGACCTGACGGTCGACGGCGTCATCGTCAGGAACGTGGAGCTCGACTGGGAGGACATCTACTACTACAGGGTACCATCCGGCACGACGTTCACAGACGAACTTAGCATAGTAAGCGAGGCGACCCTCTCAGGAACCAACTTCACCGTAGACGGACACACATTCCAACGGGCATCACGAACGATACCCCTGATCTCGAGCGGCTCGATGCTGTTCTACGTCAGGAACCCCGGGAACCTGTTCATCGACGACCTAGGGGAGACTGTAAGTTTCGGCGTCTTCACCAAGAACGGCCACTACCTGACCGCCGCAAAGGTGGAGTCCGCGACTCAGCAGTAGGGGGCGAGGTGGCAGATAAGGAAAGACATGGGAGAAATATGGTATGAGCAACAGGAGATCGAAGCTTGAGATAACACTGGACGTTCTCAAGGCAGTGAGGGACGGCGTAGACAAGCCAACGCGCATAATGTACGTGGCCAACATGTCCTGGAACCCCACACAGGAGCTCCTAGAGAGGCTAGTGATGGGGGGGCACCTGGACGTGACGGAGGAGAGGACGGAGAAGAGGTCGAAGAAGAGGTACGTGATCACAGAGAAGGGGCTGAACGTGATCAACTACCTGAGGGGAGCCGAGGCCCTCATCAACATCTGAACGCGCCAGACGCTACACTCCCCTTTTTTACACCATCAATAGTCTACACTGTTAGCCCAGTCCCTGGAAATAAAAAAGAAGGTTAAAGGGAGTTGACCACGTTCTCGACCTTGGCGACGACTTCCTTCAGATCATCGACGGGGCGCACCAGGGCAGCCCGGACGTAGCCGTCGGTGTTTATCCCGAAGACCTTCCCCGGCCTCATGCCGACGCCCTCCTTCTGGAGCCTGTCACAGAACTCCTGGGAGCCGATGCCCAGATCCTTGATGTTGAACCAGGCGTAGAAGGCCCCCTGAGAGGGGATACACGAGATACCCTTGATATCGTTGAGGGCGTTGCAGATGTAGTCCACCCTCCCCCCGTAGATCTTCCGCCTCTCCTCGACGTACTTCAAGTCGCTCCTCAGGGCCGCCGTCCCCCCGGCGTAGACGAACGTCGCGGGCCTCGCGGCAGCCATGCCCTGCACCATGGTGGCCTTCTCCAGGTACCTGTCGGGGACGATGGCGTACCCCAGCCTGTACCCGGTCATGGAGAATGTCTTGGAGAAGCTCATGATGTTGAGGGTCCTGTCCTCGTAGCCGAGGCCTGCCGTGGAGTGGAACTTGCTGTCGCCGTAGACGAAATGGAGGTAGATCTCATCCGAGAAGACGGCCATGTCGTTGTCAACGGCGATGTCACAGATGCCCTTCAGCTCATCCTTGGTGAAGACGGTCCCCGTCGGGTTGTTGGGGTTGCAGATGAGCACCCCCTTGGTCTTAGGGGAGACGTACTCCTGGAGGGTGTCCATGTCGGGGTGCCACCCGGTCTCCTCCTTCAGAGGGGCACACGACACCTTGACGCCCATGTTGTTGAGCAACCGGTAGTGGCCCGAGTAGGAGGGCTCCCACATCAGTATCTCGTCGCCCCTGCTCAGGACCGTAGCCAGCGCCACGTAGAGTGCCGCGCTGCTCCCAGCGGTGGGTATCACGTTCTCGGGCTTGTACTCGGGCCCGATGGTCTTGTAGTAGTCCACGACGGCCTCCCTGAACTCCCGGGGGATGTCCTTTCCGCCGTAGTGGGTCCAGACTCCCCCCTCCTTGAAGGCCTTCATCAGCGCGTCCTTCACGCACTTTGGGGCCTCAACGTCGGGGTCGCCGCCGTTCAAGTTTATGAATGGGTCAGACAATTCATTCAAACCTCAATCTAATATCAGCGGATGAAAGGTGTATATAACAGTGTCAGGAAAAAAATTAGAAGAGGAAGCCCGCCTTCTGGGGGTCCCTGGGGTCTATGACGACCTGGTTGAAGGCGGTGATGAACGCCGTGGCCGAGACCTCAGGCTGTATGGCAGTATAGTCCCCCACCTTGACGGTCTTCATTATCTTGCCGTAGTGTAGAGTGCTAATCGTGCTCTCAGCGACGAACTTCTCCCCCACTTTCAGCTCTCCCTTGCCGTAGAGAGCCGCCATCCTTGCGTTGGTGCACGTCCCAGCTGGGGACCTGCAGGACTGCTTGGGTCCGAAGATGTTCCAGTGGCGCGAGTGCGCCCCCTCCACTGAGGGCTCCGTGTAGAACGTCACCAGGTCCAGTATCTTCAGCTCGGGGAACTCGGGGTGGGAGACCTTAACCCGTTCAGCGAGGTAGTTCCGGATGTTCCAGCCCAGGGAGATCCAGGACTCCTTGTTGTCAAGGCTCATCTCCAGGCCCAGGCTGGATGCGTCTATGAAGGCGTACCAGAGGCCGCCGAAGGCTATGTCAGCCTCAACGGT
>JAUVYU010000255.1 GCA_030602935.1 Candidatus Bathyarchaeota archaeon
CGCCTTGGCCGTCAACCTGGACCCGGGTGCCATCAGGATCCCCTACTCGGCCAACGTGGATGTCAGGGACTACATCAAGGTGGAGGCCCTTATGGAGGAGTACGGCCTGGGGCCCAACGGCGGGCTCATGCTCGCCAGCGAGCTGATGGTGGAGCTCGTCGACCAGCTCGCATCAGACATCGACGACTTCGGCCCAGATGTGGCGATCATCGACACCCCGGGGCAATTGGAGATGTTCGCCTTCAGGGACGTGGGGGCGCAGATAGCCGAAGGGCTCTCGGACGAGGGGAAGAGCATCATCTACCTCTTCGACTCCGCCCTCTGCAGGGATCCCCTGAACTACGTGATGAACATGTTCCTCGCCTCCGCCATCAACAGCCGTTTCATGCTGCCCCAGATCTCGGTGCTCTCCAAGGCCGACATCCTCGGGGACGAGCTGGAGGAGATCGAGGGCTGGGCCGATGAGCCGCTGAACCTCGAGGAGGCCATCAACAACCGCCTGTCGGGGATGAACCGGCTCATGAGCCAGGACATGATGGAGGTCATAGGCAGGCTGGGGCTTGAGTTCGATCCCATCCCCTTCTCCACACGCACCAACCTGGGCTTCAACAGGCTCTACTCGACGGTGACCCGGGTCTTCATGGGCGGGGAGCCCTTCACGACGTGACAGTGAAACTGTTAAATTCCCAGTCCACTCTTTCCTTTCGGAGATTATTTTGACTCTGTATCTTACTCAAGACGAGGTCAAGTCGGTCCTCGACATGAGGAGCACCTTCGAGGCCGTGGAGAGCGGCTTCAGGGAGATGGGCAACGACAACATCGAGATGCCGGCCCGGGTCTACCTCCACTTCGAGAAAGGGGTCCTCATCGCCATGCCGGCTTACATGCCCGGCCTTGGTGCCGCCGGGACAAAACTTGTCACAGTCCACCCAGGTAACAAGAAGGACTATGGATTGCCCGCGGTGATAGCCCGCATCGTATTGAACAGCCCTGATAACGGCGTGCCCATCGCCATCATGGACGGCACGTACATCACCGCCCTCAGGACGGGGGCGGCTGGAGCGACGGGCATCAAGTACCTCAGCAGGGAAGACAGCAAGGAGGTCGGCCTCTGCGGCCTAGGCGTCCAGGGCAGAAGCCAAGTTATGGGCCTCATGGAGGTGCGCCCAGGCGTCGAGAAGGTCAAGGTCTACGACATCATACCCGAGGCAAAGGCCGCCTTCGTCAAGGAGATGGGCGAGAAGTACCCGAAGACCAAGTTCGTGCCCGTGGACTCTCCGAAGGAAGCGGCGGAGGGCAGCGACATCGTCATCACCTGCACCCCCAGCCCGGAGGCCTTCATGGACGGCGCCTGGCTCAAGAAGGGGTGCCACGTCTCAGCCATCGGGGCAGACACCGGCGCGAAGAGGGAGCTCATGACCAGCGTCATCCAAAAGTGCGACAAGCTCGTCGTGGACTTCATCCCCCAGGCCTTCGTGGTCGGGGACTTCGCGAAGCCCAAGGAGGAGGGGGTCATCACCGAGGAGGACATCTACGCAGAGCTGGGGGAGATCGTGGCGGGCAAGAAGGAGGGGCGGACCAGCCCCGACGAGATAACCCTGTTCAAGGCAACCGGCCTCGCCATACAGGACGTGGGCACGGCCCACAAGGTCTACATCCTCGCCAAGGAAGGCGGCATAGGGACGGAGATCTAGCCCGCAACTTCAGGGACACAGTACACAATTTCTTACCCTTTTTTCAGTAGAACCTGACGAATAGAACAAACTATATTCGAGCCCGAGTCCAATTATACTTGGTTCTATACCTTGGTAACCTCACTGAGGGAACTGGTTTTATCGGAGATACGGGACATCGCCCACGGCCCTATCAGCGTCTTCAGCCCCGAAGACAACGCCTCCCAGGTACTGGGGGTCCTCAAGGAGACCGATCGGTACGAGGCGGCCGTCTCGTCGGGGGGATCCGTGGGGCTGATCACCGTCAGGGACCTCCTGGGGGTGGACCAGCCGGCTCAGAGGAGGGTCGACAAGCTCTGGCGGGTCACAGGCTCGGTCTCCCCTTCGACCAGCGTCATCGAGGTGGCTGAGCTCCTCGTGAGGAACAACGTCAGAGCGCTGCCCGTCGTCGAGGGAGGGGAGGTGACGGGGATCATCTCCCAGGACGATCTCATCGGGGTCATGTGCGACGTCGATGAGCTCTCGGGCTACGGCGTCAAGGAGCTGCTGCGGAGTCCGGTCTGGTCAATGGACATCGACGAGAGGAACGCCTCCGCCCGCCGCCTCATGCTGGAGAGGGGAATAAGCCACGTCCCCGTCGTCGAGTACGGGAGGCTCGTGGGCGAGGTCACAGCCGAGATCATAGTTCACACGTTCATCACGCGCGCGTCCAAGACCACCACCGGGGACCGCGTCGGGGAGAAGACTTCCAGGTTCCCAGGCCAGGTGATAGGCATCATGGACGCCCACCCCCTCTCTATGAGGCCCAACTCGACGGTCCTGGACGCCGTGCGCGGACTCAGGGACCGGGGGAAGAGGGCCTGCTACATAACTGATGAAGGGAGCCGAATGCTGGGCATCCTAACGCCGAGGGAGCTCCTCGCCCCCATCC
>JAUVYU010000041.1 GCA_030602935.1 Candidatus Bathyarchaeota archaeon
CATGATCTCCTCCATTATTGCACGGAGCTTCACCCTATCTTCTTCGGTTCTCTGCGCCTTGTCCCAGTAATGCTCGGCTTTCTCCAGGATGTCGACGGTGATCATTGTGGTGGTTAGCGCTCCGCTGGGGACATCGTTCTCCTCCAGAACCTTGATCATGTTCCCCTTCATCTTCCTGAAGTCGATGGTGGAGTGTATCAGCGTCCCGTCGAGGTCGAAGACGATGCCCTTGTACTTGCGAGAGGTCATAACGTGCACCCGAAGTATCCGTGAAGTTGATGCCTCTTGATATAACCGTTATGGTGGGGGGTAGAAGAAAGAGGGGCGGTGGTCCTAACGTCTTCTGAAGAGGTTCCTTATTCTATCCAAGGTAAACCTCGAAGTGAGTATCCTCTCCGTCGAGAAGATCCGAGCCGCGATGTAGAGCACGACCACTGTGAACGCCGTGATGTATGCTATGCTGCCGATGGCGGCTGAGTAGTCGCCCAGGAAGGCGGCCTTGGAGGCGAGGATGCTGTGAGTGTAGGGAATCGCCAGGAGTATCCACTGCATCGTCGTCGGCAGCATCTTGATGTCGCTGAACATCAGGATCATGGCGGGGATGAAGATGGGTATGAACAGGATCCCCGTCAGGCTCTGGGCCCCCCTCACGCTGTCGGAGAACACCGAGAGGCAGATGGCGAGGGCGAGGGCTGAGATGAGGGTTATAAATATGTTAATTCCCACGAGGGCTAAGCCGAAGGGCTTGAGGCCGAGGCTGAATCCATCGGTCGCCATGCTCGTCATCTCCGGCGCGAAGGCGAAGGCGGAGTTCATGTAGTAGCCGAATCCCACCATCGAGGCGATGGCCCCGAAGATCGAGACCACTATGGAGCCCGCCAGCTTGCCGCTGAGTATCGTCATGCGGCTCACGGGCAGGGTCATGAGGGTCTCCAGGGTCTTCTCCTCCTTCTCCAGCGCTATGCTCGTGGCCGCCATCTGGATGGCGAAGACGAGGGTGAGCATCGTCATCATGGGGAGGGTGATACTCTGGTTCATTACGATGCTGAAGATGGCCGAGGGCGCGACCTCCAGGACGTTCCCCTTGATTATGGAGGCCGAGGTCGTTCGGATCGGGTTTCTGATGGCGTCCGGCTCGGCTGCTCCCCCGGATTCAGTGATGTATCCCTCGATCTTGTTGATTGAGAGGTAGTAGCTGTACAGGTTGATGAGGCCGCTTACAGCGTTGGGGCTCTCCGTCTCGACAATGGAGAGGCTCTTCAGGTTAGCGTAGAGCTTGAGATAGGCCTTAAATCCCTGAGTGACGTTGTCCGAGTACCCCTCCCTGACGTAAAGGAGAGTGGATGCATTCGTGTCCTGGAATGCCATGATGGCATCCTCAAGGGATCCAGCCTCGATGGTGTGCACCGTGTTGTTGGCGTAGATGTACTCCAGGAAGGAGTCCACGACGGCGCCCTCATCTTCGTTGTAGACTGCGAAGGAGGCGGAGGCCATGGCTCTCATCATCGACTGCTGAGAGATGTTCATCGCCGAGCCCATGAGGGGGTACATGATCAGGGGCATCAGCACGACGCCCAGCAGGATCTTGGGGTCCCTGATGAGCTCCTTTATCTCCTTGACGACGAGGGACCTCAGGTTACCCAAGCTTAGTCGCCTCCATGAAGACCTCCTCCAGGTTCTCCGCGCTGAACCTGTCCATCAGCTCGGAGGGAGTGCCCACCGCTATGATCACTCCCTCGTCGATGAGGGCGACGCGGTTGCATAGGTACTCCACCTCCAGCATGTTGTGGCTGGAAATCAGGGTGGTCACGCCCTGCTTGTCGACGTAGTCCCTTATTGTCTGCCTGACGTGAACCGCGTGGACGACGTCGAGTCCTGAGGTGGGCTCGTCGAGGATGGCCAGCCTGGGCTTCATCATCAGGGCCCTCGCGAGGAGGAGCCGCCTCTTCATCCCCTTGCTGTAGTCTTTCACCCGGTCATTCAGTCTCTCCTCGAGGCCGGAGATGTACTTCCCCTCCTCCAGCATGTCCGCGGTGCTCCTCTCACCGTTGTCGTAGAACTCGGCCATGAACTCGAGGTACTCGTGGCCTGAGAGGTTCTGGTAGGCACCGGCCTCCTCGGGGAGGTAGCTGATCATCTCCCTGATCTTCACCGGCTCCTTGACGACGTCAACGCCGAACACCTTGGCGTACCCAACTGTCGGGCTTATCAGGGTGCTGAGGATCCTGAGGGTGGTCGTCTTCCCGGCGCCATTGGGCCCTATGAGCCCGAAGATCTCACGGTCATTGACCGAGAAGGTCGTGCCCCTCAGGGCCTCCACGCTGCCAAAGTGCTTCACAAGTGCCTCTACTTCGATGGCGTTATCCATCAAGTTTCACTCTCCACTCAATTCCAGAACGGCTTTATAATCCTATTCAACGACGGCACCTGTCTCGACATAACCAATATTGCGGTCTAGCCAAGAAACATCCGTTAAAACCCTGAGCGGAGCACTATCCCCGCCCTCTCACCTGTGTGCGCTCCTCTGTCTACGGTCACCCTGCTGTTCACGATAACGTATTCAATGCCTTCTGGGAACCGGATGGGGTCTTCGTATGTGCCCGTGTCGATCACGGTCTCGGGGTTGAAGATGGTGATATCCGCGTGGGCACCTGGCTTCAGGACCCCCCTGCCCTGGAGGCCGAATCGTTCAGCGGGTAGAGATGTCATCTTTCTTACAGCCTCCTCAAGTGACAGGACTCCTTCTCTAACGTACCTCCCGAGAACCCTGGGGAAGCTGCCGTAGGCCCTCGGATGCGGTTTACCGAGGACGATACCGTCTGTGCAGAACATCTGGATGGGGCTCCCCATTATGATACGGACATCCTCCTCCGACATGCTGAAGCTCACCATGCCCACTGCGTTTCTCTCCTCGAGGACCAGCTCGAAGAGGGCCTCCACGATGTCAACTCCCCTCATCTCCGCTATCTCGGCGAGGCTCCTCCCCTCCAGGTGCTTGTTCCCTTCGGTCTTCACCGATGTGACGATTGTGTCTCCCCACATCGCGAAGCTCCTGTCCTCGGTCATCTCAGCGTAGGCCCTACCCCTCGTCGCTGAATCCCTGAGGCGATCCAGCATCGCGTCAACGCCTCCCTCGTGCATCCAACTTGGGAGCCGGGCGCTGAGGAAGGTGCTTCCGGCGGTGTAGGGATACTGATCGACGGTGATGCTGAGGCCTACTTCACGAGCTTTCTTTATGGCTTCAAGGCCTTGGACGGACCTTCCCCAGTTCCTCTTCCCCGCCGCCTTGAAGTGGCTGATATGGAGCTTGACCCCTGAGTTGGCCCCGATGGTGGCGACCTCCCCTATGGACTCCAGGAGCGCGTCCCCCTCGTTCCTCATGTGTATCACGAATACCCCGTCCACCTCCGAGACGACCCTGCAGAGCTCAGTCAGCTCCTCGGTGGCGGCGTAGACGCACGGCGGGTAGATCATCCCCGTGCTCAGGCCGTAGGCGCCCTGCTTCAGGGAGTCCCGGAGGAGCGCCTTCATCTCCTCCAGCTCGGTGTCGGTGGGAGGGCGGTCGTCCATGCCCATCACCGACAGTCTCAGGTTCCCGTGGCCCACGAGGGAGGCGACGTTCGTGGCGGGTCCGGCCTCCTCGATGGCGTCCAGATACTCCCCTAGGCTCCTCCAGCTCCAATCGATATCCGGGTCGCCGTTGAGCCCCGAGAGGTAGCTCCTCCAGTTCTCAATGTCCTTCTCCCTGATGGGTGCCTCTCCGAGGCCGTCCTGACCGACAATCTCAGTGGTGATGCCCTGCATGATCTTCTGCTTGGCCTCGGGCTCGGCGATGAGCATCAGGTCCGAGTGGCTGTGGCTGTCGATGAAACCGGGTGCAACCACGAGTCCCTTTGCGTCGATCCTCCTCTCGACCCCTCCATGGATCACCCCGACCTCCACAATCTTCCCGTTGGAGACGGCTATGTCACCTGTGTAAGACGTCTTACCCGTGCCGTCAACGATCCTGCCACCCTCGATGACCAGATCCACCATGACAAGTGTACAACCACCTTTGGAGTAAAAAAAGTATAGCCCCCGCCGGGGCTTGACCGGGCTCAGTCTTGCCTATCTACAGGGGCGCAGGTAGACGCCGTATCCCGGTTTACCGAGGATCTCTCCGTCCTTCATGATGGCCTTCCCGCGGACGACGGTCGTGACTGGCATCCCTTTCCCCTTCTGTCCAGCGAACGCACTGGCTTTCTCCTTGGAGTAGAGGTCCTCCTCGCGTATCTCGAAGCCCTTCTCCAGGTCGACTATGACCAGATCTGCATCTGACCCCGGCATCAGCACGCCCTTCCGTGGGTAGAGCTTAAGCAACTTCGCTGGGTTCAATGAGAATATCTCGACGAGGCGCTCCAGGGAGATCCTTCCCTCGTTGACCTTGTTGAGCATCAGTGGCAGCGAAGTCTGCACGCCCACCCCCCCGGACGGGGCGTCGAAGATGTTCTTCCAGCCTCTCTCCTTCTCGGACTTGGGGTATGGCGCGTGGTCGCTGGCAAGCACGCTGATGGTGCCGTCGTTGACCGCTTTCCAGAGGGCATTCTGGTCCTCGGCCTTCCTCAGGGGAGGGTCGATCTTGGCGTAGGGCCCTTTGGCCTTCATATCCTCCTCGGTCATGAGGAGGTAGTTGGGTGAGGTCTCTCCCGTCACGCACCTACCCGTCGCCTGAGCCCAGGCTAGGGCCTCAACGGCCCCCTTCGTGGTCATGTGGCAGATGTGGAGGTGGACTCCAGTCTCCCCCGCTAAGATGATGGTCCTCATGGTCGCCTCGGTCTCTGCTATCGCCGGCCTGAACTCACAGTGGGCTATGGGGTCTACACGCCCGCTGGCAATCGCCTTCTCCATCCCGCTCTCGACGATGCTCTGGTTCTCGGCGTGGATGAGGCAGGGCAGCCCCAGCTCCCCGATGACCTTGAAGTTGTCCAGCATCCATGCGTCCGACGCCGCCAGCTCCTTGAACCTGGCTATCATGAAAGTCTTGAAAGCGATGACCCCTCCCGCCGCCAGACCCCTCAAGGCCTCTGCACTGACCTCGCCCGCGCCGCCGATGAGGGCGTAATCCACGAGGGCCTTCGCGTCGGCTATCTTGATCTTCTCCTCAAGGGCCTCCACGGAGGTCACGGAGGGAACGGTGTTCGGCATGTCGACGGCGGTCGTGACCCCTCCAGCCGCCGCGGCGCGCGTCCCGGTCTCAAAGTCCTCCCTCTCCGTGAACCCGGGGTCCCTGAAGTGGCAGTGTATGTCGATCATCCCGGGGAGGACGTGCAGCCCGCCCGCGTCGATGACCTCGTCAGCCTCAGGCGTCGCCCCCTTCATCAGTGAGACGACCTTGCCCTCGTCGATTACGACGCTCCCCTCGTAGAATCCATATGGCGTGTATACTTTTCCATTCCGGACGACCATGTCAACGGCCAATTAAAACACTCCTACCCAACATCCATACGAAGAACAGATATATCTTACGAATGGCGGACCACATCCCGGCTTTAAGTACACAAGGGCAGATTGAAGACTGACTCAAGATGACCGTCGACCTCGTCGTGAAGAACGCCAAACTCGTCTCCCCAAGGGGCATCCTGGAGGGAGGCCTAGCCGTGGAAGGGGGCGTCATCGTCGCCCTGGCGAAGGAGCCCAACCTCCCTGAAGCCGATGTGACCCTTGACGCAGGCGGGAAGGTCGTCCTCCCCGGGATGCTGGACGGCCACATCCACACCATCCTTCCCCCAGAGAACTCCAGCACCGGGACGAAGGCGGCCGCGAAGGGAGGCTTCACCACCATCCTGGAGATGCCCGGTACCCAGATGGGAGGCTTCGACGCAACCCAGTTCGCCAGAAAAAGGGACCTCTTCAAGTCCACCTCCTATGTCGACTTCTGCATGCACGCCGGATGCGCGGCGGGATACCCTGAGGGGACCCTCACCGAGATGTGGAACATGGGGGCGACCGGGGTCAAGTTCTTCGTCTCTTCAGCCGGGCCCAAGTGGCCCCAGACCTTCGACGGCGAGATATACGCTGCATTCAAGGAGCTCGCTGGGATAGGCGGCCTCGCCCTGGTCCACGCCGAGAATGACACCCTCCTTAGGTACAACGAGAAGAGGCTGAAGGAGGCGGGGCGGAGGGACTACGCGGCACAGCTTGAGTGGAGGCCCCCAATAGCTGAGGCCGAGTGCGGCCAGCGCATCATCAGGTACCTGAAGGAGACGGGGTGCAGGGGGCTGATAGTCCACACGAGCCTCCCGGAGACCGTCATGAACGCGAAGAGGGCGAGGGCGGAGGGCGTCTTGGTCAACGTGGAGACCTGCCCCCAGTACCTCTACCTGACAGAGGACGACGTCAGGGAGAAGGGACCATGGGTCAAGTTCGCCCCACCTCCACGCGACAAGGAGACCGTGGCCCAAACGTGGCGCCTCCTCGAGGCCGGGCTCATCGACACAGTGGCCACGGACCACGCCCCATACTCCAGGGAGAGGAAGGAGGAAGGGCTGGAGGACATCTGGGCGGCCCCAAACGGGATACCGGG
>JAUVYU010000232.1 GCA_030602935.1 Candidatus Bathyarchaeota archaeon
GAACGCTGCAGATGAAAAGTTGGTGAGACGGATGAGCTTCGCCAGAAGTCTAAGCTGCCTAGACGCCGATGCTAAGGTCGTCGACGGCGTGGAGCGGGTGGATTTCCACGGTTGGGTGCGGCTCATCGAGGAGTGCGAGAAGATGGTCTCCTGGACCTAGGGCTTCAGCCACCAGACCCAGCCGCGCCTCTCCCTGGAGCGCTCCCCCGCGATGACGCCCCTCCTGCGCAGCCTGTTCAGGAAGACCACCGTGGAATCCGGGCACTGCACCCGCCTCTTCTCGGTCTCTTTCTGGACTTCATTCGTGGTGAGGGGCTTCCCCGCCTCCCTGAGGACCTGGAGGATGTGGTCGACGGCCTCGTCCCCCTCCAGACGCCTGTAGTCCATCCCCTCCATGTTACGCTGACGACTTTTTATCTCATCCGGCTCCAGCGAAGCCCTTCGATCAGTATCTGATCCTGAAGGAGTCAAGGTCTCCCGTCGGGGGCTCACGCCTGACATCTATGCCCCTGACTATGGCGAGGGGCGGCCCCTCATAGCAGCGGGAGACCAGCTCATCTAGGCTAGCTTCTTCTCCCTCGGCGACGAGCTCAACCCTCCTGTCTGGGAGGTTCCTCACCCAGCCCGTCAACCCCAGGCTCCTGGCCTCCCTCACAGCGAAGCTCCTGTAGCTTACTCCCTGGACGCGTCCGGAGATGTGGAGGTGGATCCTTGCTTCAGGCATGGTGGACACTGACATGATGGGGGGATGAAAAGAAAATATTTCCGGGTGAAGAAGGGTCACTTCTTCTGGTGGGGGATGAGGCAGAGGAAGACCAGGTCCTCGTCGCCCGTGTTCCGGAACTGGTGCTCCTCGTCCGGGGGGACGTAGATGACGTCACCGGGCTTGATCGCGTTCTCCTTCCCGTTTCCATAGACCATCCCTCCGCCGGACTCGATGTAGGTCTCGTGCTCCCAGGGGTGGACGTGCTTGGGGGTGTATCCTCCCGGGGCCACGGTGAACTTCCTCATGGCGAAGTTGGGGGCCCCCATCCCCTCGGTGATGAGCCAGCGGACCTTGACGTCCTTGGCAGGGGCTCCGACCTCGGCCTCCTCGATCTCAGTATAGTGGTCTAACTTCATACATCCCACTCCCCCATCGCACGTCTTAACGTTTACGCAGATTATACTAGGAATAAGAAATAATCCCTGAATAATTGGCTATCACATTATGTTGCCTGACCACTCGTCTAGTAATGAATTCAACTCGGCCGCCGTGGGGCCGCCCCTCGTCTCCTTCCTCGTCGCCTTGAACGAGCCGGCAGCGCACCCCCTGCGCAGGGCGCTCATGTCATCCAGACCCTCGACCTTCGCCGCCGCGAAGGCCCCGATGAAAGCGTCGCCGCACCCCACGGTGTTCACCACCTGGAGCCCAAGCCCCTCAAGGGGGACAGCGCTCACCTGTATCGTCGTCCCCGAGACACACTCCCTGAGGGCACACCCCTCGTCGCCCCGCTTGATTATCACCTTAATCCCCGGCTTGTGAGCGTTGAGGACCCGCCCTATCTCCTCGGGGTCGCTGGTCCCCAGTAGGTTCTCGAACTCCAGGTGGTTGAGCACGAAGTAGTCCACATTCCTCAGGATGGAGGATATCGCGTCCAACCCCTCCTCGGCGTAGACCCCCGGATCCCAGATCACCATCACCCCGTTCCTCGCGCAGACCTCCGCGAGCGCCTCAGCTGCCTCGAGAGGAGGATCCATGATCACGGCGACCTTGGAGCCGGCAACCAGCTTGGAGATGCCCTCTCCTCGGAAACTACTCGCTCCCAAAGCGAGGTTAGCCCCGAAGAAGGTGTGTATCTCGTTCTCGCCGCCCCTGTCGATGGTTATGTAGGCCTGGCCCGACTCCTCCCCGGGTATCCTGACGATACCCGAGGTCTCCACGCCTTCACCACGAAGAATCTCCAGCTGCCTCTCGGCTACCCCATCGTCCCCGAGGGCTCCCAAGAACGCCACCCTCCCCGGGCCCATGATGCGGGCGGCCGCCACCGCGACGTTGGCCGCGGTCCCCCCGGAGACCCTCTGTATCTCCCTGACCGGGACCTCCTCGCCCGTTCGGGGAAGCCTCGCCATAAAGAGGTTGATATCCCAGTTGATGGCGCCACAGCAGATGACGTCGACCAACCTCAGCTCACGCCCCTGACGACCCGGTCCATGACGAGCCTCAGGAACCTCCCCCCGTCAACCTGGACGCAGACGTCGACGTTCATCTCATCGGGATCCGCCGGGCGATGAAACCGCCTCTTGACCACGGTCTGACCCCTGGAGAGCTCGCTCACGCACTCCACGTCCACCCTGTGCCCCTCAACCCCGACGATGTCGGGCGCCAGGACCGCCGCCACAGCTATAGGGTCGTGTAGGCTGGCATACCCCCTCCTCATGACGTTCCCCCTGTAGAGGTCTGCCACCAACTTCGCCCGCGGGGTCCCGAGGCCATCGATCTCGCCATGCATCTCCTTCGACATCTGGTTAGACGGATCAGTTGTCACGTCGAGGCCCACGGCGGTCAGCGGGACCCCCGAGTCGAAGACGACCTGGGCGGCCTCGGGGTCGTGCCAGATGTTGAACTCCGCCACCGAGTTGACGTTCCCACCCCCGTAGGGCGTCAGGCCGAAGGCCCCACCCATGATCACCACCCTCTCCAGCTGCTCCACGATCCTCGGCCTCGCAAGGACGGCCGCGGCGACGTTCGTGAGGGGGCCTACGGGTATCAGGGTCAACTCCCCCTCGTACTCATCCGCCTTCTGGAGGATCACCTCCACGGCC
>JAUVYU010000091.1 GCA_030602935.1 Candidatus Bathyarchaeota archaeon
AGGAACCGCCCCACCCCCCGCCTCATCAGGTACGCCACCACGGGCACAAGCCCGTGACCGTAAGCGTTGGCCTTCACGCAGGGGATGACCTCCACACCGGCCCGCTCCCTGACCTCCTCAAGGTTGTGACCCAACAGGTCCAGGTCCACCTCGAACCAGGAGGCGAACCCCTTCACCCTCTCCTCGATCTCCCCGGATGACGGCTGAGAGCTGAAATAAGATGACAACGTGATCAGGCCGTACTCGGGTTTATCGGCTTATAAAACCGACCAGAACAAGGCTGAGGGAGCCCCTGTGGTGAGAATATAGTTTAGAGAAGGAAGGAAGGCGGCAGGCTCATCTTCTTGATCGGAGTCCCGGTGAGGGCCGATATCCGCTCCATCTCATCTCCCTGATCGAATGTGACGAACGTCACGGCGACCCCCGACTTCCCGGCCCGGGCGGTGCGCCCGATCCTGTGGAAGTACATGTAAGGGTCGTCGGGTATGTCGTAGTTGAGGATGAACGGGACGTCGACGATGTCTAGCCCCCTGGCCGCCACTTCGGTGGCCACCATGAACGTCAGCTTCGACTCCCTGAAGTCCCTGAGCACCTTCTCCCTGCGCGCCTGGCTGAGCTGGCCGTGGATCGCCTCGGCGTCGTACCTCTCCCTCTTCAGCCTCGCTGTGAGGCGGTCCACCGTTATCCTCCGGCGGCAGAAGATGAGGGCCCTGTCCACGTCCATGTAGTCGATGAGCTGCTTCAGCGTCTCGAACTTCTCGTGCTCCGCCACGATCATGTACCGCTGGTCTATCGACTCGACGGCGATCTCGTCCTTGCTGACGATCAGCATCTCCGAGTTGGGTAGGTAGCGCCTCGAGAGCCTCAGGGTGCGGTCGTCGATGGTCGCAGACCAGAGGCTGATCTGCTTCTCCCTGGGGGTGTTCCTGAGGATGTACTCGATGTCGTCTATGAATCCCATGTCCAGCATCCTGTCGGCCTCGTCGAGGACGAAGCTCTTTATGCCGTCCAGCCTCAGGGTGCCCCGCCTCATGTGGTCGATGAGCCGGCCAGGGGTCCCCACGACGATGTGGATCCCCCTCCTCAGCTCGTCTATCTGCCTCTCGATGGAGACGCCTCCGTAGATGGTGAGCACTCTCAGGGGCGTGTGGTTGCCGTAGCTGGAGATGTCCATGGCGATCTGGACCGCCAGCTCCCTGGTGGGGGCAAGAACGAGCCCCTGCACCCGCTTATCCTCCCAGTCAAGCCTCTCGATCATCGGGACGCCGAAGGCGGCCGTCTTCCCGGTGCCCGTCTTCGCCTGCCCTATGATGTTCTTGCCGTCCAGCATCGGGGGGATGGCCTGCTCCTGGATGGGGAACATCTCCTCGAATCCCCTGTCAGCCAGGCCTCTCTTGACCTCGTCGCTTATCGATAGCTCGTTGAAGTTCATCTTTGATCATTCACGTGTAGGCCCCGTCCGTGCCGGGGTTCGGAAGAGATGTGGAATACGTTCTAATAAAGGGTTATGAAAAAACGGAAAGAAAAAAGAGGGGGTATTAACCCTTCTTGGGGAGGCCGAATTTTTTGGCCGTCTCCTCTATGGTCTCCTCCAGCAGCTTCAGCCCCTCGTCCACCTGCTCCTTGGTGATGATCAGGTAGGGCATCATACGGATGATACCCGTCCCAGGGCTGGAGCCGAAGATGAGACCCTTCTCCTTGGCCTTGTCGGTGAGGTAGACCATGGGGTTCTTCTCGGGGTCCTTCGCCTCCTCAGGCGTGAGCCCCTCGGGCTGGATCTTCGCCTTCGTCTCCGGGTTCGAGACGAGCTCTATCCCCATGAACAGTTCCAGCCCCCGGACGTCGCCGATGACGGGCTGCCTCTCCTGCATCCCCCTGAGCTCGTCCATCATGTACTTTCCCATCTCCGCGGCCCTGTCCGCCAGCTTCTCCTTGTAGTAGACGTCGATGACGGCGAGGCTCGTGGCGCAGGCCAGGGCGTGGCCGCTGTAGGTGTAGCTGTGGGGGAAGCTCTTCTCGTCGAAGTGGTCGGCGATCTTCTTGTTCACTATGGTCGCCCCGAGGGGCACGTATCC
Organism: Candidatus Bathyarchaeota archaeon; assembly: GCA_030602935.1. Classification (GTDB taxonomy): domain Archaea; phylum Thermoproteota; class Bathyarchaeia; order TCS64; family TCS64; genus BS750m-G28. The sequence continues at coordinate 2,076 of JAUVYU010000091.1, forward strand.
CGCGGTGATGCCCTTCGCGAAGGTCGCGATGTCGGGGACCATGTTCCAGTGCTCGCAGGCGAACATCTTCCCGGTCCGTGCGAACCCCGTCATCACCTCGTCGAAGATCAGGACCACCCCGGTCTCATCGCAGATCTTACGTATCTTCTGCCAGTAGCCGTCGGGGGGCACCACCTGCCCCGCCCAGCTGCAGATGGGCTCCGCCATGAAGGCGGCGACGGTGCTGGGTCCCTCCTTCTCGATGGTGTACTTGACAAAGTCGGCGCAGAGGAGCTCGCACTCCGGGTACGTCTTCTTGAAGGGGCACCTGTAGCAGTAGGGGCTGGGGACGTGCTTGAACTCCTCCATGATGCTGAGCCCCTTATGCTGCCTGTTCCTGCTGCTCCCGCCGACGCTCACCATCGCGTACGTCGACCCGTGGTAGGCGTCCCAGTAGCTCACGATCTTGGAGGCTCCCCTGTATAGCTGGGCCAGCTTTATGGCCACCTCGTTTGCCTCGGTCCCGCTGTTCCCGAAGAATGTCTTGCACAGGTCCCCCGGCGTGATCTGGGCAAGCCTCCTCGCCAGCTGGATCTGGGGGACGTTGAAGTAACTGGGCGAGGCGTACGCCATCTCGTCCATCTGCTTCTTCGCGGCCTCGATGACCTCACGGTTGTTGAGGCCGATGTGGACGTTGTAGAGCTGAGAGATGAGGTCCAGGTACCTCTTACCGGACGCGTCCCAGAAGTAGACCCCCTCGCCTCCGGTGAGGATCAGGGGCTTGTACCCCGGTCGGGGCTCCCACCTCCGGATGATGTACGACTTGGCGTCCGAGTAGAGCCTGTTGACCTCGTCCTCAGTGTAGAACTTGCGGTTCATGATAATTCCTCAATCTACTCCGTCTGAACTTTACTTAATGCTTCCGAACAGAGTTAACCACAATTATCTAGGGATATGATGATAGCCTCACAGAATCTTGATGCCACTATCCCTGGCCTGGACCACCGCTTGGTCGTCCCACTCCCCGAAGACACTCGATGCATGCTCTAGGTAGCCCAGCTCGTGGGGGTCCAAACCCAGCAGAGCCACCACAACAGAGTCCAGCTCCAAGGGCTGCTTCGAGGCTGAGGCGAAACCGGGGTCCTCGTGTACATTCACCTTACGCAACGACTCAGCGACCGAGGCCGAGAATACGGCCTCGACGACCCCCTTGACATCGAAGAGGCTCTCGTAGATCTTGTAGATATCAGCGATACTCTGGTCTATCCTGCTGTTCTTCTTCCCATGGTACCTGAGGCGCCCAGGCCCCGGTATCATGCCGAAGAAGTTCTTCACGGTGAATGAGGCCCTGAAGGGGGGCAGCCACATCTTCAGCTTCGCGAGGCTCAGGAAGTCCGCGCCCCTCATCTCGAGGAGCCTCTCGGGGACGAAGGCGTACATCTCCTCCATGGCGATGGGCTCGTACCTCGTCTCCACGAGCCCCTTGACCTCCTCCGGATCCGCGGTCCTGTGTCCCCAGTTCTCCTCGGTGACATTCATGAACTCGACCCCGTGCCTCTCCAGGACCTCGTCCACACCCGAGTACCTGAGGAACCACTCGTCGCTCCTCCTGAGGTCGCCCCGCTTCTTCGAGCCCAATCCCTCGTTCCTTAGTGCCTCCTCGCACCTGGCCCAGCCGTAGCTCTCCACGACGAGGGCGTCCCCACCGACGGCCTCAAGGACCCAGTCCAGGATCTCTGCTTCGCTGAAGCAGTTGGATGTGCCCCAGTTGGGCTTAACGATGACGGGGGGCTTCAGATCCAGGGTCCCCAGGAGCTCAAGGAAGCCCTCCCTGTCTACCTCGGTGTTCAGATACACGGAGCCTATCTGCATGGATTCTACTGAACCCAGAGCGGTCTTCAATCTATGGGTTGAGGAAGCCAGGGTCAACATCTGTCCACGCAGGATCCACGGAAAACGTGGCTCAAATGTGGGAATACTGACAGAACAATACATTATAGTCGCGGTTACGACATACAACGAGAATATGTCAAAAGTCGCCGTCGTTAAGGGCGAGAGGGGCCTCGACCCAGTTTACAGGGCCCTCGACCTGATCGACTACAGGAGCGCATTGGCGGGCCATGACCGGGTCCTCGTCAAGGTGAACTTCATCACCAAGAAGAGATGGGATACTGGTGCCACGACGGATCCGATGGTGGTTGAGGCCATAATCCACAGGCTGAAGGAGATCCCCGTGGAGGTCATAGTCGTGGAGTCCGACGCCACGGTGACCAACGCCACGAAGGCCTTCGAGGTCACTGGCATGGCCGAGATGTGCGAGAGGAACGGCGTCGAGTGGATGAACCTCCGCCACGAGAAGGACCGCGTCGAGCTGAAGGTCCCGGACCACAAGACCTTGAAGACGATCAAGGTGCCCCGCATAGTCGCCGAGTCGGCGATCATCAGCGCGGCGACGATGAAGACCCACTCGGAGACCCAGGTCACCCTGGGGATGAAGAACCAGTTCGGCCTGCTCCCCGACAAAATGAAGGGGAAGTACCACTTGAGGGGGATGAGCAAGGTCATCACCGACATCAACAAGGTGCTCCCCCCCGCCGCCACCGTCATCGACGGGTTCATCGCGATGGAGGGCAGGGGCCC
>JAUVYU010000244.1 GCA_030602935.1 Candidatus Bathyarchaeota archaeon
GGGTGGAGAAGGGGGACAGGGTGGGGCTGCTGTTACCCAACGTCCCCCAGTTCGTGGTCGCCTATAATGCGATCCTAGCCGTTGGGGGGACGGTGGTCCCAGTGAATCCTCTCAACCCCGTCGTGGAGATCGAGAGGGAGCTGAAGGAGACAGATGTTGGGGTCCTGATCGTCTTGGACAGGCTCCTCGACAAGCTGCCCGCTGAGAGGGCTGAGAGCCTGATAGTCGCCGAGGCAGCGAGTTACACTCCAACACATCTCCGACTCCTGAGCCGCCTCAGGTACAATGTAGGGCGTCCCGAGGGCGTTCTCAGATTCGAGGAGCTTGTGAGAGGCCCTCCCTTGGAGGTTTTCCCAGCTGTCGACTCAAGGGAGGATCTGGCGGTCATCCTCTTCACATCGGGTACGACGGGAAGCCCTAAGGGCGTGATGCTCACCCATCACAGCCTCGTCGCCAACGCCCTCCAGTCATATCATTGGCTCAGGGGCTGGGGGTACAGCGCCAAGCCCCAGCACGCTGGCTGGCCCATAATCCTGTGCGCGGTCCCATTCTTCCACAGCTACGGGATGACGGTGGCGATGAACGAGGCCGTCCAGTTCGGCTGCACCCTCATCATGATACCTGAACCCTCAGCAGAGGCAATCATGAAGAGCATCCAAGCGGAAAGGGCGACCCATCTCCCGGCTATCCCCCGCTTCATAAAGGAGATACTCAGCCATCCAGACCTCGACAGGTACGACCTCACAAGCCTCACGAGCTGCGTCTCCGGCGGGGCCTCCATCGATCCAGACGACATGGAGAGGTTCGTCGCCCTCACGGGGGCACGGTTCTACCAGGGATACAACCTCACGGAGGCTGGACCATCGACCCACTGCACCCCCATTGAGGGGGAGCCCAACTACGGTTCGGCTGGCCTGGCGTTCCCAGACACGGATGCGAAGATTGTGGACCTCCAGCTCGGGGAGGTGGAGATGCCCCCCGGCGAGAAGGGGGAGCTCCTCGTGAGGGGCCCCCAGGTCATGAAGGGCTACTGGAAGGCTCAGGAGGAGACCGACAGGGTGCTCGTGGACGGCTGGCTCCATACGGGGGACATCTGCAGCATTGACGAGAGGGGTTACCTCTACATCTACGGGAGGAAGAGGGACAGGATCATCGCTGAGGGGCACACAGTCTGGCCCCAGGAGGTGGAGGACGCCCTGTCTTCACACCCGGACGTAGAGCTGGCGGCCGCCTTTGGCGTCCCCGACCCGCTGAGGTGCTCCACCGACGTCCAGGCCATCGTGACATTGAAAGAAGGTGCCGACAGTGAAGGGCTTGAGGGACGACTCCTCGACCACTGCAAGGAGCGCCTCCAGTACTTCCAGGTCCCGGCCAGGGTGATGGTCGTCGAGTCCCTGCCCCTAACCACGATGGGGAAAGTTGACAGGCTGGCCATCGAGGCCGAGGTCGAGAGGCGGATCCAGGAGCAGATGGACCTACTCTCTAGTCAGCGAACCTAAGCAGCGCTCCGTCATCCTCGTCCTCCAGCAGCCCGAGCACGAAGGAGCCCAGCTTCTCCACCCGGGCGTCCCTCTTTTCACGGATCGACCCGTAGCTGATGAGGTTTAGCTCCCTCAGGATCCTCGCGTTCAGCTTCAGGGTAGAAAGGGGTATCTCCCACTCCTCGGACAGGCTCCTGAGCAGCGACGTCATAGAGCACCTATGGCGCGCTACGCTATTTAGAATCAGGAGCTGGTTGTCATTGAGGGTTCGGAGAATCAGATTGCGGAGGTCAGAGACCCCGCCCGTAGATATTGGAGTTGATGCACATCCTCCACCTGCCCCTCGGAATATGTTTACCAGCTTTTAAGCCTGTTGGGCATGTGGACCTGACCATCACAGACACTATATGGCCTAAAAAAATGCATGGACAATCCTTTTATCTTCAGAACGACTGGTGGATTATATCATCGCAAATCACTTTAGGGGAGACTAAAAACGACAGCCACCGGAAGTAAGACAGCCAGGCTGACTGGCACGGCGATGCTTGCAGCCATGGTCATCCTGTTCGACTACGCCCTCAAGTACTCGGGGCTCAAGATACCGTTCCCCCCGATGCCCTACATAAAGTTCGACTTCACTGGGGTCCCCATCATGCTCTCCTACTTCATATACGGCCTACCCTCGGCCGGGACTACATCTCTCGTCGCCCTGTTGGGCATATTCATGAGGAAGCCCAGTGGCCTCATAGACGCCTCGATGAAGGGCATAGCGGAGTTCACCACGGCCCTGGGGGTGGCGATAGGGGTGAAACTCGTGGGAGACAGGACTCTCAGCAGCCCCATCGCGAGGGGCGTATCCATAGCCGCAGGCCTTATTCTAAGGATACTTGTCATGAGCGTCTGTAACCTCATCGTCCTCCCTGGCTACAGAGGCGTCCCCTACAGCGTGACTGTGGGGCTGCTCCCCTTGTTGGGGGTCTTCAACGGCATGCAGGGGGCCATCTCTGCCATCCTCGGATACACCCTCTACGCGGCGTACACGAGAAGGGTAACCTCCGCTTAGGTCCATCTAACAGATGGCTTCATTAAAAAAAGACGGCAATACCCTGGGACTCGAAGCCCCTCCTGAAGCAACTTGAGAAATAACCCCCCTTCCTTTTCCAGTCACTGCTCAACTTTGGAGAATGTTGTTGTCTCCCACATATCCGATTAT
>JAUVYU010000201.1 GCA_030602935.1 Candidatus Bathyarchaeota archaeon
CCCACGGCGAACGCGGGCACCAGGACCTTCCCGTCGTTGCGGAGCACCTCCTTGATGGCGGCGACGAAGGACCTCTCGATCGTCTTCCTGTCAGCGTGATCCGTGTTCGCGTATGTGCTCTCGACGACGACGGCGTCGTACCTCTTCCGGGGCACCTTGGCGCTGTTGGTGAGGCGGGTGTTCGATGTGTTGATGTCCCCCGTGTAGAGGACCCGCTTCCCCCCCGTAGCCACGTCCACCATGGCGCTCCCCTGGATGTGGCCGGCGTTGAACAGGCTGAACTCGATGTCCCCCATCTTAACCTTCTGCCCGTAGGCGAGGTCGTTCCGGTTCCTCATCATTATGTCGTACTCGATGTACTCGAAGGGGAGGTAGTAGCCGCTGAGCTTGATCATGTCCCTCAGCAGGACCCTCATTATCTCCGTCATCGTCGACGTCGCGAAGAACGGCTTCGGCTCCGACAGATAGAACATCGGCACCCCACCTGAGTGGTCCAGGTGGGCGTGGGTGATGACTATGCCGTCGAGGTCCTTGGCCCTGATGTGACCCGGGAACTTCGGTTTATCCCCTATCTGGACTCCGTAGTCCATTAGGAGATTCTTCTGATTGGATTCGAGCAGGATCGCATTCCTGCATACCTCATGGGTTCCACCCATGAAACTAAGATTGACCATTTCTATCTGACCTAGGTGTTCGAACACGAGCCCGCTCAAACCTAGCTTTCATACCTTTCCGGCGGACTCGGATCCTTTCCCCGGCACATTACCGCACCTGGGGGGACAGATTCTATGCGAAATGGTGGAACTTAATTGTTTCTCATTACAAAAATTAACACCACCGACCCCGACTGCATTCCAAAGACTAGTGTCATAGGATAACCGGAATTCTCTCCTTCAAAACGGATAAAACTGGATAACACCCTTAGTAAAGTTGGAGAAGCCACCATGAGCTACCGTGAGGGAGCGGAGAAGTTCTACGACCTATTCGGGGAAAAGGACGACGCCCCGTTCTACATCGAGCTCGCCCACGAACACGGAGACAAGGCCCTGGAACTCGGCGTCGGCACAGCCCGCCTCGCCATACAGCTCGCGAGGGAGGGCGTCGAGACTTGGGGCATCGACAACTCGCCCCACATGCTCAGGGCCGCGGAGAGGAACGTAGCGGAGGAGCCCCCGGAGGTCCGAGGACTCCTACACCTGGAGCAGGCGGACGTCAGGGACGTCCAGCTGGGCGAGACCTTCGGCCGGGTCTACTTCCCCAGCTTCAGCTTCGATCACATACTGGACCGAGGGGACCAGCTCGGGGCCCTAGAGGCCATAAAAGGGCACATAGCACCAGGTGGGGTCTACGCGTTCGATCTCGCCCACGTCCCGGAGCTAACGGCGGAGGGGGGCTGGTTCGTCCAGAGGAAGCCTCTCGATGAGAACAGGCTCGTGGTACGCACGGGGTACCACAGAATCGACGTGGAGAGGCGCATCATGTCGGTGAGCCTCTGGTATGAGGTCGTCGAGGAAGGCAGGGTAGTGGAGAGGTACTATGATGGGGGCGACGTCTACGTCCACTCCGTGGAGGGCGTGAGATCCCTGCTGGACGAGGCGGGTTTCGAGGTCCTGGAATGGTACGGCGACCTGAGGAAAGGCGAGTTTACCGAGGAGAGCGAGATGATGGTGGTCTTCACCCGGCCCGCCTAGAGGCGCAGGAACTCCCGCTTCGCTATGAGGTAGTCCTCAACCAGGGCCTCCCCCAGCTCCCCGGGGCGGACGAAGAAGACCCTCCCCAGGTTCTCCTGGGCTATGGACTTGGCCATCTCCCCCTGCTTGGGGTCGTCGTCGAGCATGACGATGTTGAGGGTGATGCCCGCCGACCTGTAGCGCCTCGCCTCCTCGACGACCCCCTTGAATGCGGCGTCGAAGCCAACGTACTCGCCGTCCTCGTAGTTGGGGGCCGAGTCGGTGATGAGGTGGGCCTGCTTGTTCCCGGTCTCGTGGGCCACCAGCTTTCTGAAGACACGCATGGCAGCGCGGACGTCAGTGTACCTCATGGGGACGGCGATGCCGGGTAGCTCCCATGACTCCACCTCCTTGACCTCCTCGGAGAAGGCGAAGAGGCGGAGCCTGTCCTCGGGGAACTGGCTGCGCATGAGCTCGGTGAGGGCGAGGGCGGTCTCCACGGATGCCTCCAGCTTCCCGGCCCTGTTCATGGAGGCGCTCTGGTCCACGAGGATGCCGAAGGTGACCTGGGTGCTGTGGATGGCCTCGAAGACCCGAAAGTCCTCCAGGGAGAGGTCTTTGAAGCTAGCGCCCCGCTCAAGGGTCCCGAAGAGGCTGTGGAGGATGCTGATCCTGTCGTAGGGGTCCCCCACCTCGTAGGGGCGTACCGTCGAGGCGAGCCAGGGGCCGTAGCCGATGTCCTGTATCTTGTGGGGTCCGACTCCCCGCCGGGAGAGTCGCTGGAGTATCCTGCTCAGGTATCCTTGGCCCAGGAGGCGTGCCCCCTTGGCGGTGAGGGTGATCTTGGGCTTCTTGGCGTCCGTGAGCCCCCTGGAGCCGAACTCCGAGAGGGCGTCATCGAAGTCCTTCTGGGTCATCTGCTGAGACTCTTCGCTGAGGTCGGTTATCTCTGACTTCACCCTCTCCATGTGCCCCCCCGAGTCCATGGACCCCAGGATGTTGTCGAGCTCCGCCCCCGAGCCCATCAGCTCCTCAATGGACCTCTGCATCTCCTCGGCCTCGAGGTGCTCCAGATCCTCCTCGGCGCGCTCCTTCCTGCTCCGGGACTCCTGGAACCTCCTCTGGGCCCTCTTCCGGGCGGCGTCCATTATCTTGGAGTCGTAGTCCAGACCGTGGCCCATCTGCATCTTCGCGATCTCCCGGAGCATCTCCAGCTGCCGGTTCGCGAGGTCGCTGCAGGGGTTATGCCTGGCCTCTCTCTGCATCAGGACTCCATCCGCTTCGGGAAGAATGCTCTCTCGGCGTTGGGGAAGGCTGAGACCGCCTTGGAGGTGACGAGGGCGTTAGCTATGAACTCGAGGCCGGAGAGCCTGTACTCCTCGACGGTCGCCTGGTCGGCTCCCTCTTT
>JAUVYU010000260.1 GCA_030602935.1 Candidatus Bathyarchaeota archaeon
CCCTTGTCTGGCCCTCGTATATTGGGTTTATACTGCAAAAACCTGCATCGTTGTATTCCCATCCGGTTAATGGGGCCCATTCCCCCCACCAGTAACTGATACCTGCGTCATCAGCGTCATCATAAATGGAGGAATGCCATGGTATTCGATAGAGCAGGTAGAGATCTGTTTTATCGTTTTTCGCCCATAAGCGCAGGCTGAAATCGTCTCCGGTGTCGTATATACCTATCACCACATCGATGGGCGTCGCTTCCTCCCATTCGTCTGACGAGGTCATTTCTCCATCAAGGGTGACAAGGTTTTTTGACCATGCACTGACAACTGGAGTGGGCAACTCGCTTGCCAACGTGCAAATGAACGTCGCTGAAATCACGACATATATGAGAAGCAGGGTAGCAGAGATGACACGCGAAGACTTCATGGGTTACCATTGATGAGTTCGTAAAAATAACTTTCGCGCACGCACGCTGGTCATTTTAGATATAAAATAATGCTTCAGAAATGTAAAATTAACTTACCTTATTACCCTTTAATATTATCATCCTAAATTCTTTTTTTTATCCCTATCTTAGTATGTAGCTAATGGCATAGGCGGTGTTTTTTTATATCTGACAGAGGCACAGGTTTTGCCTTTTTTCTTGCACTGCAAATATTACATTCCTTGTTCGCGCGAGAAGGCTCCCCAGGGAGAACTCTATTCACGGAGCATACACACCAGACCCCCGAACTGGGATAGCCGAGTCCCTGCCGGTGTACCTGTCTCGATGATCCTGGTCTTCACATTCTTGTTGGCGGCGACCTGGAGGAGCCTGTCTGTCCTCCGCCGGCGTCTGGATCTGAAGAGCTCGGTGACAAGGATGTACTCGGGGCTCTCCTCGCTGCAGTATACGGCGTCCTCTACCTCGTTCAGACTGAAGAGGACTGTCTCGATGCCCTGGGGGTCGTTGAGGCGCTTCTCCAGGACGCTCATCACCTGCCCGATGTCCCCCTGGGTCACCTCGGAGAGCTTCTCCCTGAAGCCGTGAGCCTTCACGAGACGCCTGACCTGCTCGATGTTCATTGCGGGCTCGGATATGTGTTCGAAGGTTGCCGTGTTGAGGCCCCACCCTTTCAGCAGCCAGCTCTGATGCTTCTCGATGTGCCCAAGGAACCTCCTGTACTCTCTCTCGTCGTCAGTAGCGACCAGAATGCTCTTGGTTCCCTGTTTAAGGCTCGGGCGCAGGAGGTCAATGATGGACTCGTAGAATCGGAATTTGTCGTCTCCCCGTATCCTGTCACCGGGTCTCACGGATTCGCTGAAGATGTTCCATGTGGTGGCCTGACTCCCCTCAAGCCCTATGAGTACCGCTTGGGGGTATCCCCGTCTTCGTCTGCGCCTGGGCATGGCATTCAGGAAGGGGAGGACGTTCAAGGCTTTAAATTAGGCGAGTTAACGGGTACCCCAATTCGATATTTAATGTCCACAATCATTAAAATAACAATTCAGAGAGCCTTCCTAATGCAGGATAAGGAAGCCTACATCAACTCCATAATAGAGACGCTTCAGCAGAACCCATCCTACACTCGACACCTCGAATATAAGGGAAAAAACGCGCTGATGTTCCTGGATCTGTCGAACATCCTCTGTCGGGCCTATGACTACTCCGTCTGGATAGACATAGGGGACCTCGTCTACATCTTCTCCACGCTCTACAACCTCAAGGGCCACTACGCCTACACGAGCACAAACCTGTCGACCGGGATGATCAACTTCCTCTACAACACGGGATTCGTGGTTTTCCAGTCCCCTTTCGACTCCGATGCCATAATGGGGTACACGATATGCAATGTGGCCGGGGAGGCGGACGTGGACCTGGTGATCATCGGCACCCATGATGGGGGCTTCCGGGGTATCAGCGATCAGCTGGCGCAGAGGGGGATCCCCGTGGCGTTCCTGGGATTCAGGGAGATGTTCTCCTCTTTCCTCAGGAGCGGTCTCCTGTTCTGCTTTGAGGACATGGACGTGCTCTCATCGTTTAGGGAGGCTCAGGTACCAAGCACGGATCTAGGCATCAATAACGTGAAGTTACAGATACGATCCGAATAGACCCGCATGTGCGCACGCAGCTGAAGAGAATCAAGCGGCTTCTTTTTGAGCCTCCAAAAAGTCATTTTTAATGTGTTTTTTCCTCGGTTATTCGGTAGTCTAAGAATAAAATTATACATCCAGTAGACCGGATTACATTCATGGAGCAAGTAAAGACCGATGTTCTGATCATCGGCGCTGGCGCGGCCGGCAGCATGGCGGCCATCAAGGCGAGCGACTTCACGAAGGACATCATCGTCCTGGAGAAGGCCGTCCACCGTAGCGGCGGAGCCCTGGGGATCGGGCACTTCACGAGCGAGATAAACCCGATGTGCAACGTCCCGGGGGGCCCCACGAGCATGGAGTTCGTGGAGGGCTACCTCAGCAGCAGCTCCGGATGGTCGGGTATAGAGCGGCCCCTCGACAAGTACATCATCGCGGAGGAGTTCACC
>JAUVYU010000253.1 GCA_030602935.1 Candidatus Bathyarchaeota archaeon
GGAGGCCCGACGTCTACGTGAAGAGGCCTTGGAAGATGGGCCGGGTCATGGTGGTCTCGCCGCACCTTATGAAGGCAGACGAGTGGTACTACGGGAAGGGCTCCGTCTGGGTCAGGTCCTGGGAGGAGGCCGTCAGGGAGCTGTCTGAGACCCACGGCAGGGAGGCGGACGTCGCCGTCTACCCCTACGCCGCCATGCAGATCTCAGAGGGGAACGCCGAGGCAGGCTAATCCCATATCAAGCTAGGCCCCTCTCCCCCTCCGGTTCCGGCGTCTGTGTGCCGTCGTACACAGGAAACGTTAAAATCCGGTGCCCGCAAAGTCTTTCATGGTTTAATCTGAGCTGATTCTATGAGCGGTATTATTCTCGTAAGGGACATCATGAGGAGGAACGTGAAGACGGTGCGGACAGACGACTCCGTCCATGCCGCCGTCCTGAAGATGAACAAGTTCCAGATAGGATCCGTCATCGTGACGAGCAGCGGCAGGGCCGTGGGGATCATCACCGAGAGGAACATCCTGGAGAGGATCGTGGAGCCCCGCCTCGACTCGGGGACCATCTGGGCGAAGGACATCATGTCCGCCCCCCTCGTCACCGTGGGCCCCAACGATGCAGTCGAGGAGGCGGCCAAGATCATGGCCCAGAAGCGCATCAAGAAGCTCCCCGTCGTCGAAGGAGACAAGATAGTCGGCGTCGTCTCGACCAGCGACATCGTCAGGGCGAACCCCACGCAGATCGGGATCCTTGAGGAGCTTCTCAGGATCAGATAAATCCCCCAATTTTCTACACACTCAAGACCTCAGACTTAAGTGTACACATTCTGCTTTAGACTAGAATCCACATTGGAGAAGGTCGACATCGTTGTCGTCGGGGCCGGGATCGTGGGCCTCGCCATCGCCGCGCAGGTCGCCCGGGATGACAGGGAGATCTACGTCCTGGAGAGGGAGACCAGCCACGGACAGGCGACGAGCAGCAGGAACAGCGAGGTCATTTACGCCGGTAACTACTACCCGCGGGGAAGCCTGAAGGCCGAGCTCTGCGTCAAGGCGAACCCTGTGATCTACGAGATCTGCAGGGAGAACAACGTCCCCTTCAGCCAGGTGGGGAAGATCATCGTCGCCAACGGCGAGGAGGAGGTGAGGCAGCTGGAGGGGATCATCGCCGGGGCGAGGGCGAACGGGGCCCGGGACCTGGAGCTCATTGACGAGGACGGGGTCCACGAGCTGGAGCCCGACGTCAAGGCCGACGCCGCCATCCTCAGCCCCTCCACCGGGATAGTGGACGCCCACGGCCTCATGGACCACTTCCTCAGGGAGGCCCGCCTGAAGAGCGGCGTGGACCCCCTGGTGCTGGACACAGAGGTCACGGGCATCCAGGAGAAGGGGGACGGCTACGAGGTCGAGATGGTCTCCGGGGGGGAGTCATTCTCCGTGGAGGCGAGGGTGGTCATCAACTCCGCCGGGCTGTACGCCGACAGAGTCGCGGAGATGGTCGGATTTGATATCGATAGTGAGGGCTACAGGATCCACTGGTGCAAGGGGGACTACTTCAGCCTCACCGGGAAGGCCCCGGCGAAGATGCTCGTCTACCCGCCTCCGCCCCTGGACGCGGCGAGCCTGGGGATCCACAGCGTCCCCGACCTGACGGGGCGTCTAAAGTTCGGGCCTAACGCCTACTACGTCGACGAGATAAATTATAAGGTGGAGTCTGAGCTTGAGCCCTTCTGGAGGGACATCGTCCGCTACTTCCCCATGGTGAGGAGGGAGGACCTCCATCCGGACATGTCAGGGATCAGGGCGAAGCTCCAGGCACCCGGCGACCCCGTGAAGGACTTCGTCATCCGCCATGAGGAGGATAAGGGCTACCCGGGTTTCATCAACCTCATCGGCATAGAGAGCCCCGGGCTCACCAGCAGCCCTGCCATCGCCGAGATGGTGGGGGAGATGGTGGAAGAGTACCTTTAGCTCACACCGATAAAACTTACATTCTCTAGGAGTTAATTCCCTCTGTTCAGGGTGATCTAGATGTCTGAAGTCAGGGTTCTCGAGTACATCGAGGAGCACAGGGACGAGATGATCAGGTTCCTCAGAAGGCTCGTGAGGATCGACACCCAGACCCCGCCCGGCCTCAACTACGACGTCATCTGCGACATCATCGCGGACAAGTTCGTCGACCTGGGCTGCGAGGTCTGCATCCACGAGGCACCAGAAAAGTACATGGAGCTCTCTGGGGCCAAGTTCATGGGGCTGGAGGGGCCGAGGAGCAACGTCGTGGCAAAATACCCCGGGAGGACGGGGAGGCCGGTGCTCCACATAAGCGCCCACATCGACACCGCGGCCATCCAGGAGGAGGGCTGGACCGTGGACCCCCTGGGAGGGGAGATCACCGACGACTGCCCCTACGGTAGGAGTGCCTCGGACAGGGGCGGCGGATACATCTGGGGGCGGGGTGTCGCTGACGACAAGGGGGAGCTCGTCTCCATGATCTACGCACTCCAGGCCGTCCACGAGCTTGGAATAAAGCTTGATGGGGACCTGATTCTGACAGCGAACTGTGACGAGGAGATCGGGGGGGTGGCGGGCCTCGGCTTCCTGATGCAGGAGGGGATCATGAAGGCCAA
>JAUVYU010000031.1 GCA_030602935.1 Candidatus Bathyarchaeota archaeon
GAGCATCACTGACCTCCCGGCTTTCCTCGCGAGCAGGGCTACGACGATCTTCTCGGCGCTCTCGTACTTGCCTCCGAAGCCTCCTCCCACGTAGGGCGGGACGATGAACCTGATCTTGTTCCTGGGCATCTGGAAGGCCTCGGTGAGGCTGTCCCTGATCATGAACGCTGTCTGCTCGCTGCTCCACATCGTGAGGTTCCCGTCTCCGTCCCAGGACGCCACCATGGCGTGGGGCTCCAGAGCGCTGTGGCAGACCCTCTGGGTGGTGAACCTGTTCTCGAAGACGTGGTCGGCCTCCTTGAATCCCTTTTCGACGTCCCCCCACTCCTGAACCGAGTGCTCCAGTATGTTTCCTTCCACGTCGTCCCTCTCAGGGTGGACCACCGGGGCATCCGCCCTCATGGCTTCCTCCATGTCAAAGACGGTGGGGAGGACCTCGTAATCCACGTCGATGAGGTCCAGAGCCTCCTCGGCCACCTCCTCAGAGACCGCGGCCACAGCCGCCACCTTGTCCCCGTAGTACCTCACCCGGTCGTCGATGCCGTACTCCCGGGCGCTCCCGTGGGTGACCTTGTAGAGGATCTTGGCTTCCTCGTGGGTGATGACGGCCCTTACCCCGGATAGTGCCTCGGCCCTGCTGGTGTCGATGCCCCTGATGTTAGCATGGGCGTGGGGGCTCCTCAGGATCTTGGCGTAGAGCATCCCAGGGAGCTTCATGTCGACGGTGTACTCCGCTGTCCCTGTCACCTTCTCCCCGGAGCCCTTCATCTCCACGGATTTCCCGACTATCGAGAGCTCTTCCACCATCTTCTCAACCCTCCTTCCCCGAGACCGACATCACGGCCTCGACTATCTTCTTGTACCCCGTGCACCTGCAGAGGTTCCCCTGGAGGGCCTCCCTGACCTCCTCCTCGGAGGGATCCGGGTTCCCGTCGAGAAGGGCCTTCGCGGACATGATCATCCCGGGGGTGCAGAACCCGCACTGGACGGCTCCGTGCTCGATGAAGGCGCTCTGGAGGGGGTGATGCTCTCCGCCCGTCTGGAGGCTCTCTACTGTCTCGACCTCCTTTCCCTGGGCGCTCGCGGCGAGGACGAGACACGACGGAACCGCCTTGCCGTCCACGATGACCGTGCACGCCCCGTACTCCCCGCTCCCGCAGCCATGCTTCGCACCCGTCAGCCCGAGGTCCTCCCTAAGAACCCTGAGCAGGGTCCATCCGGGCTCGATGTACACCTCTCGGGGCTCCCCGTTGACCCTCAAGACTATCCTCATCTTTTCGACCATCAATCTGGGCCTCCCCTCGCCCTCTCAAGAGCCCGCAGTATGCACCTCTTAGCCAGAACCTTACACGCATCCCTCCTGTACTCAGCCGATGAGCGGACGTCACTGATGGGTCTGATCTCCTCGAAGGCTGCCTTCGCTGCCTCGTCGATAAGGGCTTCATCTAATCTCTTTCCCCTTAGTAGCCCCTCTGCCCTCGCAGATCGCATGGGTGTTGGTGCAACGGAGCCAAGTGCGATCCTGACATCCCTGCAAACGTCGTCCTCTCCCAGAGTGAGGCGGACGGCGACGTTCACGAGGGCTATGTCCACGCTGGTCCGCCCGATCTTGGCGAAGGCCGTCCCTGTGCGGGGTGGTTGCGGGGGCACCCGGACCTCGATGAGCATCTCGTCCGCCTCTAGGGCGTTCTCCCTGACGAAGACGAAGAACTCCTCGAGGGGGACAGTTCTCTCCCCTCTCAAGCTGGCTATGTGGGCGCTGGAGTCCAGTACCATGAGGGGGGTCGCCATGTCCGCTGATGGGACGGAGCTGCACAGGTTCCCACCTATCGTCGCCAGGTTCCTGACGTTCCTGTGACCGAAAACGTTCGAGGCCTCTGTCAGCACATGGACGGGCCCTGTTAGTATCTCGGAGCCGTTGATACTCTCTATGGTGGTAAGCGCTCCGATCCTGAGGCCCTCCCCCTCTTCTTTGATATAGTCAAGGGGCAGGGAGTTCACGTCTATCAGACATTCGACGCCCCCCGGTTTCTCAACCAATAGGTCGGTCCCCCCTGCTACGATCTTCGCGGATCCACCGTGATCACCAAGGAACGACAGGGTCTCCTCCACTGTTCGAGGCCTAAGATATGATCTCGGTCTGAATAGATAATCCATCTAGATCTACCTCCATCGATAGGGATGTACTACAGGTCCGAATTGGGCTTTCCTCATATTACTGTTTATTCGTCAGCCCCTGCAGCCTGATGGTTATATCTTTAAGCCCTCCGTGGGTATCTTCAGTGATTGAAATGAGCAGGAGCTATCTCGACCTCAGCAAGGACGAGGAGGAGCACGCCCTCGCCCTCCACAAGGAGAGCTTCGTCATCGACGCCAGCCTCGTCGCCTTCATCGAGGGCGTCGGGGAGGACATCTGGATCGACGACGTCCTGGAGGGAGGAGTGACCGCAGGGAACGCCACGGTCTGCATGGGGCGCAGCTTCAGCGGGGCACTGCGGGAGATTGCTCGATACCATGATTGGGCCAAGGGCAAGGCGGACAAGGCCCTCATCGTCAAGAAGGCCTCGGACATCGAGAAGGCGAAGAAGGAGGGGAAGCACGGCATCATCTTCGGACCCCAGGACAGCAGCTTCTTGGAGAGGAGCCTCCACTTCCTAAAGGTCGCCCACCAGTGGGGCATACGGATCATCCAGATCACCTACAACTTCAGGAACGAGGTCGGGGACGGCTGCATGGAGCGGAACGACGCCGGCCTCAGCAACTTCGGCGTCAGCCTCGTCGAGGAGATGAACAAGCTGGGCATCCTGGTGGACCTCAGCCACACCGGTGACCGGAGCATCATGGAGACCATCGAGACATCCAAGGACCCTGTCAGCTTCACCCACGTCATCCCCCGGAGCTCCACTCCCAAGGAGATGGGGGGCTACGCCGACTGGTCGAGCAGGCACGGCGACTATGGCCAGTTCCAGCAGTACTCCATGGCTAGGGCCATCACCGACGAGGCCCTCAAAGCATGCGCCGAGAAAGGCGGGATGGTGGGCGTGACCCCGTTCTTCGCGAAGAAGAAGGGATCCAGCACCCTCACCGACGACCTGATGGATCAGGTCGACCACACAGTCGACCTCATCGGCGCTGAGCACGTGGGCTTCGGCAGCGACCTCGACTACCGGAACTCTGTCTACCGTGGGGCGTATATCTGGAAGTACCCGGAGAGGATCGACGTCAGCTACTTCACTCCCATGGACAAGTCGTGGGGCTACGGATGGCTGGGGCACATGCCCAACTTCACAAAGGGACTGGTTGCCCGGGGCTACTCCGACAATGAGGTGAAGGGGATGCTAGGTGGCAACTGGGTGAAGCTCTTCAAGAAGGTCTGGGGCGAATAAAACCCCTTTTTTCCCGTATTCAAGGACACACCTACTGTGCACTCGCTCAAGAAAAACCAAAAAAAACAAAATAAACTTCTCAGACGGTCTCTAAACCCCGTCGCGCTTGAGGCGCGGGCGAGCTTTCTAGTACCTTCTCGGCGGCCTGTGCTTCGCGAAGCACTCACGGCAGTAAACCGGGCGGCCCTCTGTAGGCTTGAAAGGAACCTCGTCCTCCTTACCACAGTCAGAACAGACGATCTTTGTCATCTCTCTGGGGCCACGGTCGTATCCACCGCGCCTCTCTCTATAACCCAATACTTTCACTCCTTTTCTGTTCACATAAAAAGAATACCCGGATGGCGTTCCCTCATGCTGCAATCTCGGTGTACTAGGCTCCATTTAAAGGTATGTTTGGTTAAAACGGATCACGGGACCACACTAGAGACACATCTCTTGGAAAGGCAGCCCGTTTTCTAGTAAAAAAATCAGGTGAAGCGGATTACGCAGTCTATTCCCGGCCTCCAGCCCCTCAGCCTCGGCCCCACGCCCCAGAACCTGACGGGGCTGTACAGGAACACCCAGGGGGCGTCGTCCCTTATCATGCGGTAGGCCAGCCTGTAGATCCTCCGCCTCAGCAACTCGTCTATGGTCGCCTCGGCCCTCTCGATGAGGGCGTCCACCTCGACGTTGGCGTACCCCTCCCACCACGGCCCCTTGATGCCCGAATGTATCTTCTCCCGCATCACCCTGAAGGTGCTCAGGGGGCTGGAGTCGAAGCAGCATAGGTCGTTGATCTTCTTGGCCCTCACCATCTCGGCGTAGGCCTGCCGATCCTCGTACTCCTTCACCTCCACGCTGACCCCTACCTCTGAGTACATCTCGGTCATCATCTGGGCGAGCTTCCTCGCCTCGTCGGGCATCCTCGTGGGGATGTCCACAACGAGCCTCATTCCATCACTGTATCCGGCCTCAGCCAAGAGGCTCCTTGCCTGCTCGGGGTTGTAGGGGTAGACGGGGGTGTCGGGATCGTATCCGAAGTGCAGAGGCGTGAAGATGCCGTTCAGGGGCTTCGCCGCTCCCCCCACGGCCTCGGAGATGATCGCATCCTTGTCCAATGCGAGGTTGAGGGCCCTCCGGACCCTGCTGTCGGAGCAGACCCCTGAGGAGGCGTTGAACATGAAGATGATACATAGGTTGCTGTCCCTCCACACAGCCGTTGCGCTCCCCGAGGCCTCAACCGCCTTCACCTCCTCCGGGCTCAACCCCGAGGCAAGGTCCCCCCTCCCCTCAATGAGTGCCGAGGCCCTCTCCTGAGGGTCCCTGATCGCACGCCAGTGAAGCCGTTGAGCCGGGATCTGCCCACCCCAATATTCGGGAAATGCATCCATGACGACGAGATCGTCCCCCATCTCGGAGACCCTGTAGGGGCCGCTCCCGACGTAAGATTCCGGGAGATCCTTCAGGGCGCTCTCAGGGGCTATGGGCACGCTCACAATGAGGTCGAGGAGGTCGGCCATGGGCTCCCCCGTCACGATCTTGACTGAGTACTTCCCCTCCGCCTCGATGACGGAGTCTCCCAGGTAGCTCGCGAAGACCCCCTGAGTGCCGAAAGCACCCCCGATGGCCGGGTCCAGCACCCTCCCCATGGTCGCCACGACATCGTTGGCGGTCAGGACGTCCCCATTGTGGAATGAGACCTTCCGGCGTAGATCGAAGACCCAGGTCATGGCGTCGCCCTCCACGCTCCAGCTCTCCGCCAGGCATGGGACGTAGCTCCCAGTCATGGAGCGGCTGACCAGGGAATCGTAGACGGCGGCGATGAGGCTGTTGCGATCGGCGGAGTCGCTCACAGTATGGGGGTCGCCCAGCCGGACGCTGGACTGAAGGATCGTCAGCTGGTCCAAAGGAGGAGAAACCATGTCAATCCAGTAACAGGGCAGAGATACCCTTAAAGAAATTTGGGAATGACCCGTTTTGGGCTCGGTGTCTAGGGTCGCTCCTTTATCGCGAAGACGAGAATGAGGATGCTCACGACAGATATACCGATCGCAATGGGGAACAGCTGAGAGAACCCTAGAACCTCGATCAACTTCGCTGAGATCAGCGGTGAGATCGCCCCCATTATGCTCCCGGGCAGGAAGAGGAGGGAGTACCCCATACCCCTCTGGTTCCGCGGCGTGAGCCGTGCAATGATGTCAGACCTCGCCGCCATCCCAAGGGTCCCAGAGAAGCCGTACACCATGTAGGCGACCACGAACGGCCAGCCTCCTGGAGCAACTGCCACCAACCCCAGCAGGACGGTGCTGAGGGTGACGGTCATGGCAAGCCACCTCTTCGAGCCAAACCTCGACGCGAAGACGCCCCCGAGGGGGGCGGAGATAAGCCCTGAGATGGAGAGGCTGCTGTAGATGAGGCCCATCTGGTTCACGGTGAAGCCCTTCTCGTCCACCATGAAGAGGGGCATAAAGGGGCTTATCATCTGCATTGCCATTGTGCGCGTGGCAGTGTAGACCAGGAAGGTCAGGAGCGCAGGCATTATGAGCGACGTGGCGTCCCCCGAGCTGTCCCTCTCCTCTGTCCTTGTGACCTCGACCTCCTCGACATCACCATAGTCCACCCTCATGACCAGGAAGGTTCCCAGGATAATCGGTATAGCCCAGAAAAGGTAGACATTCCTCCAGGTCAGGCCCAGGTACCCCAGAAATATACTCAATGTCAAGGGTCCGAGGGCCATCCCAAACGTACCGCCGGCACCATGGATCCCCAAGGCCCTCGGCCTATTCTCCCCCGAAAAGAGACGGGTGGTGAAGCTGTACGAGGCCGGATGGTAGAACGTCGTGTTCAGGTAGACCAGGCTTATGGCTACGACGAGCATTAGGGGATTTGTAGCGGTAGCGGCGAGGAGGCTTCCCGCCGCGGCGAAGAGCATGCTTATCAGGAGCATCCGCTTGGACCCGATCCTGTCACACATGAGCCCAACCGGTATCGAGAGGACTGCCTGACAGAGCGGAGGGATCGCGGCTATCATGCCCAGCTGCCAGCTCGTCAGGAGGAACTCCTCTCGGATGAGGGGGAACGTAGCGGTGTAGAGCCTACCGAAGACGTGGGTGAGAGTGTGGGTGAGGGTCATGACGAAGAGCCCGTAAGTGAGAATCGAAGTCTTCTTGGTACCCGCTGTGCCCGCCATCGTGGAACCTCAATACTTCACGGGTGAGAACATCAACCTATATCAAGATACCTGAATGCGGACCCTCAGCTCAGCACCTGGGTATCATACTCCGTCTAGGAGGGCGTGTAGATGGAACTGGATTGCTGCCCGGATATCTTTGATATTAGGGCCAAGGACTTCGATCTCGGTTAGATCGGGGAATCGAGGCGCCTCTGTCTCCCCGTTGACATCGAGGCTGCTCAGCCTCTCAAGGAAGGCGTTCAACTCGATGGCCTCCGCCCTCTCAGCTGATCCTCCCAGGAACTCAGCTAGTTTGATATCCCAGAGGAGGAAGTAGGCGCCCACGAACCACTCGTAGAGCCTTAGGTCGAAGCCCATGGAGGGCTCATCGGACTTGGAGAGCCGATCCACGTCCTGCCTGAGGACTGTGAGGACGGCGAAGCACTCCTCCTTGATCGCCCCGGGGAGCCTCCTCCTCACGGCTGTCCTGAGCCCCTGGAGGTCATACTTCAGAGGCGCCAGGACCCCTATCTCCCTCATCTCCTCTGGGACGTGCTCAAGCTGGACAAGGTGGC
>JAUVYU010000118.1 GCA_030602935.1 Candidatus Bathyarchaeota archaeon
CTCGAGTTCACCCGCTCGATAGACGATCTCCCCAGCCCATACAGCCTCCTCTCCTCCTCCGAACCATAGACCCTGAAATACCTGTCCACCCGCAGCACATCCTCTCTCTTCCTCTGATTAGACGGATACGGAATCACCGCCATCACTCCACAGTCAGCGACCTTCTCCCTGAACCTTCGGCTGCTGTACAGGGAGTCGGTCACCAGCGTCTCCACCCGCCCTCCGGTCGCCTCCACTGTCTTGTCGAGGAGCCCGGGGGCATGTTTCTTCTCGTTCTCGTTCGCTGAAGCAGTGATGAAGGCCAGGGGCATGTCGGAGTAGACATCTCCGGCGATATGAGTCTTGTATCCGAGGCCGTATGTTCTCCCGTCCCTGCCAACCAGTGCATCCGGATCTGAGGCTCCTCTTCGGTTGTCGTGGGAGTCCCGTTTGCTGTAGGCCTTGATGAAGGTAGCGTCCATCGCCACCGTCTCCCCTCGGATGATCCCGCCTTCGATGAGCTCCTCCACCAGGCCAGCGATGATTCTCTCGAGCCTCTCCGGGCCGACGCGGCTCCGGAACCTTGTGAGCTGGGAGGGGTGGTAGGGCTTCTCCCGTTCCTCGATGTCGCAGATCATCCTCAGCGTGGGGTCGTTCCACAGTCGCCGGTAGAGTTCTCTGTCGCTGGGTATCTGCCTGAGTCTCTTGGTCATCAGTGCCTTGAAGATTCCCAGCGGGTTTCTAGGTGGTCTGCCTGGGCCTTCTTGGTGGTATGCTTCTTGGAGGGTTTTTTCGATGTTGTCTAGGTTCAGTTTGGATAGGGCGAAGACTGCGTCTTCGTGCCTCTCCATCTTCAGGGAGATGTGTGTTTGTTCTCAGTATTTATTGACACGTACGTGTTAACCCAAATAATTTAGCAACGCGCTGGCGCGCAGTAAGAAGGATCTTCCCGACGAGGAGGAGGACGAGCTCCTCCTCTACCACGACGAGGAGGAAGAGCTCCTCGAGGACGAGATACTCCTCTACTACGACGAGGAAGATGAAGGCCTGCTAGATGACGAGGACGAAGAAGTTTGAAAATAACGTTTGCACGTTCTTAATACGCGCAACCTCATACAATATGAAGAATTAAAAACTCGTTGCCTCTAGGCTCCGATGACCGGGGCGAGGTAGTAGACTAGCTTCCCCTGTGGTAGCTCGAAGTCCATCCTTATCGGCATGTCAGTGGTGAGCTCCAGGGTAGCAACCTCGGTTGAAACGCCGGCTGAGTTTATGATGTCCCTGAGGTAGCTCAAAGTGAAGAGTGCGCCAGAGTCCTCCTCAACACTCAGCTCCAGGAGCTCATCCGCCCCCCTCTCCCACTCGCCGAAGAAACTGCCCATATCACCGACCGCACTCATCTTAAGCATGTCGTCGGCCACCTCTATCTTCACGTGCTCGCTGACTAGGTCTGCGTCCCTGATCGCCCGTCTCAGGCTCTGGGTGAGGATTCGGGCCGAGGATTTGAAGAGGATCTTTGGCTGGGGAATCTCCTCGTCGAGGGGCTCCAGGATGGGCATCGTGAACCTCCGGCTGTGCCCTTGACGGATGCACTGGATCACGAGACGGGCCCTCTCCTCATCCAGACTGATCTTCACCCTCTCGTCCCTCTCGACCCGGTCCAGGAACTTTAGGAACTCATCGATTTTGATGAAGATCCTCGGCTCCCCATCACACCTGTACTCGTCGAAGAACTCCATGGGTAGCTCGAAGTCGACCATGGCGACATGGCTGGGATCCATTGTAAGGAGCGATATGTGAGACTCGTCCACGTTGAAGCACCCCTCGTCGACGACGGCGGCGAGGGCCTTCACAAGGTTGCGGAACGGCTCGATGCTTGTGACCTCGACCTCGAACAAAGATAAGCCTCCAAGGTAATTTGTCACGGAATTTCTACTTAACTTCTTTCACTCGCACGTTATGCTGTGACCACGTGCGTAATCCGTATATTCAACCATCTTTAACCATCGATGCTGATAAGAGAAATTCGGCGAGAAAAGGTTTTATTATCCTCTGGAATTAAGTATTTATTTGGTTTCATACATGTTTGAGGGGAAGGAAGAAAAGCCCTTAGAGGAAGAGGAGGGAGAGGAGTCCGCTGAAGAAATACAGATAATTGAAGAGTTCCCCTCTGAAGAGTGGTGGGAAAAGCCCATAGAGAAAACTGTTGAGGAGGAGCCCTCCGAAGAAAGGCTCGCCAAGAAGAAGCCTTGGTGGAAGTTCTGGTAGGTTAGCTCGCGCGCGAAGATGTTAGAGACTAATTATCATCTGCTCAGGAGTTCTTTCACTCGATCTACGATGACTTTCTCGTCCCCGTCGTCCAGGAACAGGGTGTTCATCAGGATTGTGCTCTCCCTCCTTCGCCTGACCCAGATGGCTGGATCACCGTTCCTCAGATTATCGACTATCTCGGCGGTCTCGTCAGGGGTCTTGTCCAACGTAATCTGGAGACCCACTACGTGATAGCTGTAAGGCTGAACCTCTAACTTGGCCCCCGGGACGTCGCTCAGGGACTCCATGATGTAGTTCCGTCTCTTACGTGCCGGGTCAAACCGTTCTTTCTCATGGTCCATCTCCATCCACCTCTGAAGAGCAACCACCAAGGCCACGATCTCCTGCCTGTCCAGCTTGTACCCTCTACCAATCGTACGATGAGACCCTATGAAGCTGTTCTCCTTCACGGCCTCCATCAGCTCTTTTCGGCCGCATACGAAGCCCGTGGAGTTCGGACCCCCAAAGTACTTACCGCTATAACACACCAGATCGGCTCCCATCGCCACGAACATCTTCAACCTATCAGTGGGATATGTCTGACCCGCTGCATCAACTATGATGGGGACGCCCTGCCTATGCCCTATCTCTATCACCTCTTCCAGAGGGACCACGTTTTCTCTAGGGGGGTCTAACTGTGGAAGATACTGTATGGCAGCCGTCTTCTCAGTTATGGCTCCCTCCAGCTCCTCCGGGGTGCAGCCGTGATCCTCATTTCCTACCAGAATTCTCTTTCCACCCGGGATCTCTACGGCTCTATCGAAGACTGTGCGTAGATTTGCTTGAATTAGGATTTCGTTCTTCATATCCCTTGTGTCAGGCAGCTTACTCATCCTATCTGGGTCTGATCCTGCTATGCAGGCTGCGGTGCTCAGCGCGAGAGCACAATACGCTCCACTCGTTACGTGAGCCGCCTCTGCACCGGTGATCCCCGCAATTACCTCACCCACCTTTTCCTCGAGATCTCGCATCGCCACAAAGCATCTGTTAGCCTCGAGAGCTGCATCTGTGATCTCCTTTGTGAGGGTGGACCCCCCTAAGAAGGTGAGACAGAATGAGGCGTTTATAACCTTCTTAACACCTAACTTTTCATAGACACTCACATGGACACCATTTAATTTTTCAATGATTTGTTATATAACTTTTATTACTTATTTTTATGAGATAAGAATAAAATGTGGATTTGCGCGCGCGCAATAGATATATAAAAATATTTGAATATCCAAGCTCACTTGAATGAGAGAATTAAGAGGAGTCAACTTAATTGAATAAGATTCTTGAAGATATCAGGGTTCTAGACCTCACCCACGTCTGGTTCGGCCCCTGGTGCACACTGATGCTGGCCGAGCTAGGAGCGGAGGTCATCAAGATCGAGCCCCCGTGGGGCGGACTGGGCAGGATCCCACAGCAGGGCACCCTCTACGGAGGTGCAAGCGCGACATTTCACCACCTTAACCTCAACAAGAAGGGTCTTGCCATCAATCTGAAGGACCCCAAGGGCATTGAGATTTTCAAGGAGCTAGTGAAGATCTCCGACGTTGTCGTCCAGAACTTCTCCCCCGGCACCATGGAAAGGATGGGGCTCGGATATGAAGTCCTCAAGGAGGCAAAGCCAGACATCATCTACGCGGCCCTCTCAGGATTCGGCCAGACAGGACCCTATTCGTCACGGCCCTCATACGCGGTTATCGCTGAGGCCATGGCTGGGTTCACGAGGAACCAGGGGATGAACGTGGACCCCGAAGGTCCGCCCAAAAGTATGACCGGGGCCTTCGGCGACCTCGCCCCCGGGACCATGGGAGCCATGTGCATCATAGGAGCCATCAGGTACCGTGACAAGACTGGCAAGGGACAGATGATCGATGTAGCCCAGACGGACTGCATGATCGCCTATAAAACTGGAGTGACT
>JAUVYU010000034.1 GCA_030602935.1 Candidatus Bathyarchaeota archaeon
GGCAAATACGCCCAGAAGATCCCCGTCTACGGCGGAATGAGACGAGGAGGAGATGTAACCGTCTTCCTCCGTCTCGACGACAAACCCATACGACGGACATGCGGGATATACGAGCCCGACGCCCTCGTCATCCTAGATCCAACATTATCCGCCCATGAGCGCATCACCAAGGGCCTCAAGCCCGGGGGAACCGTGGTGCTCAACGACACCCGGGAACCCGGGGAAGTCGAACTGGGCGTGGAGCCCGGGAGGATAATAACGGGTCCCGCCTCGGAGATCTCCTCGGAGGTCTTCGGAGTACGGGCGATCCCCATCACCAACACCATCCTCCTGGGCGCCATTGCGAAGGCGACTGACTGGGTGTCGCTGGAGAGCCTCAAGGAACCCATAATGCACACCTTCCCCGGACGCATCGGTGAGCTCAACGTGGGCGCCTGCAAGAGAGGCTACGACGCGGTGAAGGTCATGGAGGTGGGCTGAGATGGCCTCCGTTGTACGTGCGTTTCGGCCTGTGGTTGAGCAGGAGAAGTGCATCCAGTGCGGGAACTGTCAGACGTACTGCCCGGAGGGCACCGTAATGCTGGAGAACGGTGAGACTGTGGTCTTCGACTATCGTTACTGCCAGGGATGCGGAGTGTGTGCGAACGAGTGTCCTGTGGATGCGATTGAGATGGTGCGGGAGGTGGCGGCTTGAGCTTCACCCGGATGATGGATGGAAACGAGGCTGCTGCGTATGGGGCTATGTTGAGCAGGGCTGAGGTTGTGCCTGCTTATCCGATTACGCCTCAGACGGAGTTGATAAGCCGCATCGCCACCCTTATCTCCGAGGGGAAGATGAAGGCGGAGTACATCAAGGTTGAGGGGGAGCACACGGCGATGGCAGCCGCGTGTGGAGCCTCCGCTGCTGGAGCCAGAGTGTTCACAGCCACGGCGTCCCAAGGGATGGCACACATGGAGGAGGCCCTCTGGATGCCCCCTGGGATGCGCCTGCCTATCGTGATGTGCATGGTCAACAGGGCCATGGCCCCACTGGGCGGACTCAGGCCGGACCATAACGACTCCTTGATGCAGAGGGATAACGGATGGATCCAGCTCTACTGCGAGAACAGCCAGGAGGTCCTGGATACAGTCATCATGGCGTACAAGATCGCCGAGGACAAGGACATCTACCTCCCCGTGGCGCCCTGCTACGACGGCTACTTCGTCTCGGCCACGGCTATGCCTACCACCATACCTGATCAGGCGGAGGTGGACGAGTTCCTTCCTCCCTACAAGCACGAGATGTACAGCCTCCTCCCGTGGGATTATAGGCGTCCAGCGCGTTCAACTAATGCGGCTAAATCGAGGTACGAGGTCCAGCAGGCTCACGATAGGGCGAAGGACGTCATCGAGGAGGTCGACAAGGAGTACGGGACGAGGTTCGGCAGGAGCTACGACGGCCTGCTGGAGGAGTACGCCTGTGATGATGTCGATGCCGTGCTGATGACCATGGGCTCAATGACGGGTACGGTCCGCGACAAGATAGACGAGATGCAGGCTGAGGATAACAGGATAGGCTTGATTAAGCTTCGTGGGTTCAGGCCGTTCCCATCGGAGGAGCTGAGAGAACTGGCGAAGAAGTATCAGGCCATCGCCGTGGTCGACAGGAACAACAGCTACGGCTCTGCGGGCGGAGGCGTGGTCTCAATGGAGGTGGCGAGGGCATTATACACCCTCGACGACAAGCCGCTTCTTCTGAACTTCCACGTCGGCCTAAGCGGGAGCGACGTGACGATGAGGCAGGTCGGGTACATGGCCGAGAAGACGCTGGAGGCCGTTTCCAAGGGTAAGGTGGATGAGGTAGTGGACTGGGTTGAGCTCCACGACCTCGGGGAGGTGCTGTGACATGACCGAGAATCTGTTTGACGAGTACTACGAGAAGAGCCTCATGCAGGGCGGGACCACGTGTTGCCCCGGCTGCGGAGGGCCCCTATTCTGGAGAATGGCGCTGCAGGCACTGGGTCCGAAGACCGTGATCTACGGTGACGGACCATGCGCAATGTGCGCCATAAGGAACATAAAGCTGCCCCACTTCAACCTCCACTTCAGCTTCGTTGCAGACGCCTCCTCAGGGATGGCAGCAGCCTACAGAGCGAAGGGAATCGAAGGCCTCACCCTGGTCTCCTCAGCGGGAGACGGGGCTACGGGTGACATAAGCTTCGGCAAGGTCTCCGCGGCGGCGGAGCGGAACGAGAACATGCTGCAGATCTGCGTCGACAACGAGGCCTACATGAACACAGGTATCCAGAAGAGCGGGCTGACGCCCTTCGGGGCCTGGACCACGACCACACCGCTGGGTAAGGAGGCCCTGAAGAAGGAGATCCCCCTGATCATTGCGCAGCACAACGTCCCGTACGTGGCTACGGTATCCGTGGCCTATCCCCGGGACCTCGTGGCGAAGATCAAGAAGGCCAAGGATATTGAGGGCTTCAAGTACATCCACACGGTGATGCCCTGCCCGACGGGCTGGCGGTTCAACCCGGCCAAGAGCGTTGAGGTCGTCCGACTGGGCGTTGAGACCTGGACCTGGCCCCTCTACGAGATCGAGGGTGGAGTCCTGAAGCTGAATGTAAAGCCTAAACAGAAGCCGATAGAGGACTACCTGAAGACTCAGAACCGGTTCAGGCATATGACTGAAGACCAGATAAAGTACGTCCAGGATAATATCAACGCTAAGCGGGAGCGACTTCTTGAAAACGACGGGAAGAGGGTCATCCTCTAACCTCCTTTTTTCTCACGATTTTTAAAACAGGACCTCCAACAATAGATCGATGGCCGATTACACCGTCATCGGGCACATAGCCGTTGACCGAGTTATCAGTGCTTACGAGGATAGGGTGCAGATTGGGGGATCCCCGACATATGCCTCCCTAGCTGCAAGGGGGATGGGTGGGAAAATCGAAGCCATTACGAGAGTAGGCTCGGATATCAGTGAAGATCACATCTCTCAACTGAAACGGATTGGATTAGATATCAGGGAAGACATCGTCGCGGATGCGACGACTACAAAATTCGTACTAGATTACAGAATTCCCGAGAGAAGGCTTAGAGTAGAGGTCGTCTGCGTAGACCTCCTTCCCTGTGACATCGTCGAGGCGACAGGGGCTGTTCTTCTCTCGCCAATAGTGGGGGAGATACCTCAGCAGACGTATTCACGGATCGACGCTGAGGTTCTGGCACTCGACCCCCAGGGATTCGTCAGGGAGGTCCAGCGGGATGGAGCCATCAAACATAGGGCGTGGTACGACGAGGACCTGCTCCAGAGGACGCAGATATTCAAGTCATCGGAACGGGAATTGCGTTTAATCACACAGGAGACTGACTGCCTGAAGGGCCTGAAGAAGTTAACCGGGCTGGGGATCGAGGTGGCCATCGCCACGAAAGGTCAGGAGGGGGCTACACTGATGACGGACAGTGGGGCCTTCGATGTTCCCTCTGTAGAGGCCATCGCCGTGAGGGACCCCACGGGTGCTGGGGATGTCTTCATGGGCTGCTTCTTCCAGGCGTATCTGGAGGGCGAGGACCCTATCTGGTGCGCATGCGTTGGGTCGGCCTTGGCTTCCGGGGTTGTTGAAACGGTCGGCCCACGCAACGAACTATCCATCAATGAGGTAAACGAGAGGGCCGAGGGTTTGTACGATCGAGTGGTTAAAGTCTAGGCGAATCGACGCCTAGCCACAACGTAGACTCCCAGGGCTACCAGTA
Source organism: Candidatus Bathyarchaeota archaeon (assembly GCA_030602935.1). GTDB lineage: Archaea > Thermoproteota > Bathyarchaeia > TCS64 > TCS64 > BS750m-G28. The sequence continues at coordinate 3,745 of JAUVYU010000034.1, forward strand.
GGTCCACAACGAGGATTCTGTACTGTAAGGCCTGGTCGAGGAGACTCGTCCCGACGCCACCTGCGGGAGTCGCGAAGCCCATCCCTTCATCAGCGCGTGAGCCCAGCAACTCATCTTCAGCCGGTGCCTTCATGACTGGGGCCTCTGAATCGGGTTCAGCCGCGAATATGGGTCCCTGCTTCGGCGTGAGGCTGGCCGGGAGAGCTGAGGTCAAGAGGACGCCCAGCACTACAGCCAGTACCGTGTACACAGGAATCTTACTGTCCATCGGCAAGTCCTCCTCCACGGCGGGCTATAATACTACACTTTAGAACAGTGAATCGCCTGATGGCTGATCTATCTCCCGAATATATTACCGGATTCAGGGTCACTTCGGACGGTCCCTCCAGATGCGGACAGTCTCATACCAGAGGACGATGGTCGGCACGATACCCAGAATGATGGATGTGACGTATTTCGGGGTGAACTCGAACGGGTACTGGTAGATGAACGTGATGAGCATCGTCGTCACGAGAACGGCATAGAAGAGGAACCGTGGCAGCATGATCCCGCCCAGGGTGACGAACTGGCGCAGGACTCCTATCTTGACCTGCCTCACTAGCCTGTAGTCGCCCCTCTCGCTCTCCACCAGGCCCAGCTCCCGGAGCTTGTTCAGGTGGTAGGATGAGACGCTGGGGCTGCTGAAGCCCAGGGACCTCTGAACCTCCCGGACGCCTACTTCAGGGTCGTTCGACCTGAGGAGGTACATATACACGAGCAGGGTCTTACCCTTCAGCTCCGCCGCAATGATCTCATCATCGCTCGACATCGTGGGTTCTTCTATCATATGGCATTAGATCTCAATAAAACCATTGGCAGTCCACATAGGCCTCGAACAGGTCAGGACTGCTAATCTTCGTCCTCGCTAGCCTCTATCCGCTCTGAGGCGGGGCCAGGCTTTCCACCCTGTCTTCACGAAGGATTCCCGTACCTCAAGATCCTCGTGAACCCAGTCCAGAAAGGAGTTGAAGCTCCTCATCCGGGCGACTTCTTCTTTATCTCCCATGCCAAGCCGTACGAGGCTGCTGATAAACTCCGACTCCGCCAGCTCCTGGGTCCGTCCCTCAATCTTCGTATGGACTACGTTATACCCACTGGCCTCCAGGACTTCCCTCGCCTTTGACAGAATGTATCCCCTGCAGATGTGTACTGGCTCACCCTTCCCCACATTCAGAGCTTCAATTCCGTCCTGGACGATCTCTAATGCTCTGTCAAGGTAGTCCTTGTCCTTGAAGCGGCTCCCCTGGAACATCTCGAGGGGGACCTCTCCCACGTGCTGCTCCCCCGTCTCGACCCGGCGCATCACTATGACAGCGCCGCCTACCAGGTCGCCCCAGCCCGATTAACGCCCGCGTTCAGCGGGTATCGTCCGTCTCGACGACCATGCATCAACGAGACATCAACAAGTCCGCTTCTATAAAAAGTGAGTCTCGGTCACAGGCTCTTGAGCGTATCTATCGCGTCCATGGAGCTCGGGTCCTTGCCGTTCAGTATCCCTGTGTAGACCGAGACGTAGTCTCCGAGGTACAGCACGGACAGCATCCGAGCGAGTCTACCCTTCCCCCTTGACTCCACCTCGACCATCTTCCCCACCTTGTCCGCAAACATGGCCTTGAATCCCTCTATCTTCCGGGTCACCTGTTCTGTCTCCTCCAGATCACGGATGATTAGGATTCCCAAGTGGTCGAGCACCACGTCAGGCCCCTCTGATCCCAGAGCGGCGTTGTGGAAGAGTTCCGGGAAGACGCCGGATGACGCCGGGACCTTTCCGTTCTCGTTCATCTGTGTGCCGAACCTGTAGGCGACCCCTTCGAAGAACTCTGAACCATAGATGAAGGGTACCTTATTGCGGAGTTCGAGAGCCAATCTCTTGGCAGGGTTCGAGTCCGTTGTGACCTCCTCGACAAGCTCATCTCTGATGGTTTCGACGATTCCTATTGCTTCCTCTATCTCCTCATATGCGTCCTTGATCAACCCGAGGCTTTTCAGGGCTGTCACGAGCGTGAACAGCTGGAAGGGGATCGCCGCCCTCGGCTTCATGCCCTCAGGCAGCAGGATACACGGTAGCTGTCTTTCGTGAGATAGCTCAAGGAGCCGACCGCCGGACGTCACACAGATTACTGGAGCACCCCTCTCGCGTGCTTCCTCGAGGGCCAACAGCGACTCTTCGGTATTCCCCGAGTAGCATACGGCCAAAACCAGGGTCTCGCTCCCAATGAACCCTGGGATCCTGTATCCCTTTGAGACATACATGGGGAAACTGGCTTTATCCCTGAGCCAGTCGCATATCAGCTGGCCTCCTATTGCTGAACCCCCCATCCCGACGAAGACTACTGAGCTGAATGGTCGATCCGCTAGGTCGCTTAGGTCTGCTTTCTTGGTGATTTCAATGGCTCTCCTGCAGTCCTCAGGGAATCTCCTAAGGCACTGGAGCATATTCGACTTGTCCAGGTTCCTCATGTACTCCAAGTCGTCGAGGGAGGTCATCACCACTATTCAGAATGAATTCAGATAAAAGGTAACCCGTTATAACACACACAGGCTAAGAAATATGACGTCTGGCCTCCGAATATCTTGTGATTATTTATAATAAAATGAGAAAAAAAGTGCTGTCTTAGTCTTCTACAACGATGGCCGTGACGGGGCACGATGCCTCGCATGCCCTGCAGGATATGCACTGGTCTTCTTGGGCCACCACGACCTTGTCCCCCTGGGCCTCGAAGACGCCCATGGGGCAGGTGTCCACGCATGTCTGGCAGGCTGTACAGGTGTCCTGATCAAGTTTTACGCTTACCAATTCGTTATCCGCCTCTGGAATCCTGTGATATTGCAGCTATCCGTATTAAAATGTTGAGGTAGGGATGTTCCTCAGTTGGTTTCAAATAGGAAAGGTTGAAGGGCTGCATCAGATGGCAGCCTGGATGTCCGATATCGCCTTCTCTATTCGTTTGATGGCCTCTCTCTGTCTGTTGAGCCTGCTCTCTCTCCGCCTCTGGTGGTCTCTGCGGGAGATCCTCCGGGCCCTGAGCCTCACATCCAGGTTCCTGAGGTCTTCATTTACCCTGGAGGCCTCCTCCTCAGCCCTCCTGATCTGCCTTAGATACTCGCTTAAATCGGGCTCATCCTCATCCAACGCTTTTCCCATCTCCTTGAGGGACCTCTCCAGCCGTCCTTGCCGCCTGTTGATCTCAGCGAGCCTCTGGACCTGCTCATCTCCGTCGGGCTTGTCATCCTCCAGCATTTGGATGTGCTCGTTG